>JAQNCM010000352.1 GCA_029237615.1 Mucilaginibacter sp. | reverse complement strand
CTCAAACGGCAAATGATAAAAATTGATCGAGTGTTTTTCTTATACCGGCGGCTTTACCTTAAATTGCTTAGAAAACGGTGCTGAGTCGGTTACTTGTGTCGATAGCTCAGTATTGGCGATTGACACATTAAAGGAAAATATCAAACTAAATAATTTTGATACCGCCAAAGTAACCGCCATTCCATCAGATGTAAACAAACAACTAAGGAAATTTAAAGATGATGGCGAACTATTTGACATCATTGTACTCGATCCCCCTAAATACGCACCATCACGCTCCGCGCTTGATAAAGCATCACGTGCTTACAAAGATTTAAACCGTTTAGCAATGCTGTTACTTGTCCCCGGGGGGTTACTGGCTACGTACTCGTGCTCTGGAGCGATGAATATGGAAACTTTTAAGCAGGTAATTGCCTGGGCGGCGCTTGATGCCGGTAAAAAGGTTCAGTTTGTTCACCAGTTTTGCCAGCCGGAAGACCATCCGGTACGGTCTTCTTTTCCTGAGGGCGAATATTTAAAAGGGTTGTTGTGCAGGGTAATTTAATTCTGAAAATAAATTTTGGGGTTGTCCAATTTTAAAAAGTTCAATCGTCATACGGTCATAAACAAATAAAATTAAAAAACATGAAAGAATTTATGATGGTTTTCAGAAACACCGGTATGGGAGATTTCAAACCAACCCCTGAGCAAATCCAGGCAGTAGAAAAACAATGGGCCGATTGGTTTGGCAGCATTGCTGCACAGGGCAAATATACCGGTGGATCCAGGCCCGGCCCTGAAGGTAAAACAATTAAGGCAGGCAACGTTGTAACGGATGGTCCTTATACAGAAGTTAAGGAGATACTGATGGGTGTTACGTTAATAAATGCCGAATCGCTGGAAGATGCGGTGGAAATTGCAAAGGGTTGCCCGATACTGCAGGTAGGCGGTAATGTTGAAGTGAGGCCCATTATTGGTATGAATAGCTAAAGGGTAAAAAAATGCAGGAGTTTGTAATGCTTTTCAGGAATGCCCCAACAGGCGATGCAAGGCCTTCGCCTGAAGTAATGCAGGAATTTGCAAAAAAATGGGATGTATGGCTTGCCGGGATATCGGCTAATGAAAAATTTGTTAGCGGCAGTCGTTTGGGATTTGAAGGGCGGATATTAAAGCCGGGTAATATAGTTACTGATGGCCCTTATGCCGAAGTGAAAGAAATATTAGGAGGCTTTATCAATGTTAAAGCCGATTCTTTTGACGACGCCTTTGAAATGGCGCATGGCTGTCCCATTTTATTATTGGGCGGCTATGTTGAAGTAAGGCCCGTAATGTGATATCCCTAAGGAGGGCGCATTTATTAACTCAACTATTGCGCCCTCTTTATTGTAAATTTGTTTGTTATGATGGCAGGCAACGAGCTTATCCCGCATTTGTTCAGATCAGAATACAGCAAAATTACTTCCGTGTTGGCAAGATCGTTTGGCTTTGAGCATATTGAAGTTGCCGAAGATATAGCAAGTGATACTTTTTTACTTGCAGCCGAAACCTGGGGAATAAAAGGCGTGCCTGAAAACCCGGTTGCCTGGCTTTATACGGTAGCAAAAAACCGTGCGAAAGATCACCTGAAGCGTAATGACATATTTTCCGAAAAAATAACCACGGCCTTACAGCATGCCAATACTGAATTGCATGAGGTAGAAATAGACCTGTCTGAAAAAAATATTACCGACAGTCAGCTGCAAATGATGTTTGCTATTTGTACCCCGGTAATTTCCCTGGAAGCACAGATCGGCTTGTCATTGCGTATACTTTGCGGCTTTGGTATCGAAGAAATTGCCGATGCTTTTTTGAGTAATAAGGAAACTATTAACAAACGCCTTTTCCGTGCTAAAGAGAAACTGCGCAATGAAAAGGTTAAAATAGCATTCCCTTCGCCATCAGAAATAAATAAACGGCTGGAAACTGTGCTAACCACGCTATACCTGCTATTTAATGAGGGTTATTATTCACTATCTCAAAATATTACCTTACGAAAAGACCTCTGTTTTGAAGCCATGCGGCTTAATTACCTGCTTATTGAAAACACAACTACCAATAAACCACCGGTAAATGCCCTGCTTGCATTAATGTGTTTCCATGCTTCACGGTTTGAAGCGCGAATAAATTTAAACGGCGATCTGATTTTGTATGACGACCAGGATACCGATCTTTGGGATGCGGAACTGATAAAACAAGGTGAATTTTATTTAAATAAAGCTGCCGAAGGAGATGAGCTGACAAAATATCACCTGGAGGCCGGTATTGCCTGGTGGCATACCAATAAATTGGATACGAAAGAGAAATGGGAAAACATCCTGCAGCTTTATAACAAGCTATTAATAACAGAATATTCCCCGATAGCAGCGTTGAACCGCACGTATGCGCTTTCCAAGGCTAATGGTAAACATATAGCCATTACAGAAGCTGAAAAGCTAAACTTAACAACAAATCATTTATATTACGCTTTATTGGGATATTTATATACAGGTATAGATAATGAAAAGGCCGCCCGGAGTTTAAAAACTGCGCTAAACCTCGCCAAATCTGAAGCGGATAAAGTAACGATAACTAAAAGTATAGATAAGTTGTCTGAGGTTAATTAAAAGATTCAGGGCTTTCGGCATACCTGTTTTTGTAGATTTCTTTATCCTAAAACAAAATAGACAATCGTAACTTTAAGCTATATGCGACCACTCCTAACGTCAGCCGAAATTCGTGAAGCAGATGCTTTTACTATTGCCAATGAGCCAATTTCGTCAGTTAACCTGATGGAGCGGGCGGCAAAAGCTTTTGTAGGTTGGTTTGTAAATCATTTTCCTGATAAAAACCAATCAATCAC
>JAQNCM010000331.1 GCA_029237615.1 Mucilaginibacter sp. | reverse complement strand
ACAGCTGTAGTCATTACAGAGAAAAGAATAGCAAAAAGAAATTTATTCATTCGAATATTTTAGTGGCTAAAAATAATTTATACAGTTGTTAAAAAGTGTTAAAAGTGAAAATTTAGTTGACCTGCTCGCTGGTCAGACCAAAACGGCGCTCACGTTTCTGATAATCAAGGATAGCTTCGAACAAATCTTCCCTGCGGAAATCGGGCCATAACTTTGATGTGAAGTATAATTCGGCATACGCAATTTGCCAAAGTAAATAATTACTTATACGATATTCGCCGCTGGTTCTGATCAGCAATTCGGGATTGGGCATGCCATGAGTATATAAATTGTTTTCAAAAATTTCTTCATTAATGTCCTCAGCCTTCAATTCACCATCCTGCACTTTAAGCGCAATGTTTTTAACAGCCCTTAATATTTCGGCACGCGAACTATAGCTTAACGCCAGCGTAAGCACTAACCCAGTGTTTCCGGCAGTTTTTTCAATAGCGTTATTGAGCTCATTAAAACATTTTTCTGGCAGCATATCTAAGTTACCAATTGCATTTAAGCGCACGTTTTTTTCCATAAAGTTTTTAATCTCTTTATGAATGGTGCTTACCATCAGTTCCATTATAGCCATTACTTCCAATTTGGGACGATTCCAGTTCTCTGTAGAAAAGGTATAAAGCGTAAGGTATTTTAAATTAAGCAGCGTAGCGCCCTCAACAACATCTCTTACCGAAACTACGCCATTATGATGCCCGAATATTCTCAATTTGCCTTTTTCTTTTGCCCAACGCCCGTTACCATCCATTATAATAGCTATGTGCTGTGGCAGCTTTGACAAATCAATCTGATCCTTATATCCCATTGCAATGATTATTAAAAGCCATAATTGACTTATAAGGGCAAAATTTATTTAAAGTTTAATCAATAAAATGCCTGTTGCTATTTGCTTTTGATTAATCAATTATTAAAATCAACCCGATTTAGCGCTTTTTTTTCAGTTTGCGCGCAATTTTTCAGGGGACAAAGGTAAAACTTAATTGTAGTTTTTTTAGTATGCGGAGAGAAAAGAAAATTGCTGTCGTATTTTGATTACGGCGAAAGGAAAAATAATAAAGTTTAAAACTAAATCACCCGGTAACAACGGAAAGAGTTAGAGATCAGCTGGTGACATCAAATGCCCGTATCGGCTGATCTCTATACTTAATTATTCGTGCTCCGGTCAATAAATCCCTTTTCCTTTTAAAAGATCAATGTCTTTTGTTGAAATTTTTGCGATGGCATAGGAAGGAACTTGTGTAATATTAAGCTCATCAAAAGTATCAACAAGATTGGTGTATATAGAATGGTCTGCAGGTTTAACAAGCACCATTAACCTTTTACCTGTTGATGCAAAAACCTGTTTAGTCATCGCTAGTATAACAGCGCGCATATCTTTACCATAACTGATAAGGGCAGGTGGAGTTAACGGGTGCTCTGCCATTCCCTGGTACCATAACACTTTGTTATTTTTACCAAGGCAAAAGGTGATAGTTGCTTTATCAGACACTGCTCCGGGAGGACCATCACTTGGCATAGCCACCGGCATTATTTTTGGTTTTGTAAGAGACGTAGTAAGCATAAAAAAAGTGATCAGCAAAAAGGCAAGATCTACCATTGCAGTCAGATCTACGCGTAAAGGCAGCCTTTTAAAATGTTTGTTGCCTGATTTTCCGGATGGAAGGTTTAGCTCGGCCATGATATTATTGATTAAGGTTAAAAAATTGGTTTTCAGCAAAAATTGCTGTTTCAGTATTAACGCATTAACAATAACATTGTTGCAACAAAGCTGCAATAAATAAATATACATGTACTGATTTGAAGATTCGAAGGTTTGAAAAGATCCAGTTCATCCAACATTTGAAATCTGCACATTAACACATCTTTAAATCGAAACATTTAATGGTAATAGCACTTTTGCGAGATAAAAGTATAAGAAATAGTAATCTGGGTAAAAAAGTAAGTATCATGGGATACCAAGTCGCCTCTTTGCGTACCGGGAGTACCGACATACCGACCCGTTTTTTCGCCGGACCGGTCTGCCAATGCTTTCACAACCGGAGAGCTGTTACTCATGTTAGCGTATTTACCGCTTACATCATCCAGGTAATCTGTGTTGGGGTTGCGGTAACCGATTTCGGCTCCAACAGTAAATTTGTCCCAGATGTTATATCTGAAGCCGGCTCCGTAAGGAAAAGAGAATGCAACGGACGGGTAAGGTTTCTTTTCTCCTTCGGTTGCATAATCCCTTAAATTATAAACATGCCCATAATAAACTGTTGTTGGATTAAAATGAAGTGCAGCAACTCCTAAATAGAGGTAAGGAGTAAACTTGCTCTTACTAATTGATGGGATATAGTCCAAAAAATTAAGCTCGCCAACCAGGCTTACTTCCTTCAACTGATCTGTGAAACTTAAGTTACGATTGCGAAACTGCTGGTTGCTTGAGTTACTGTCGGCTGCGGCTATGTTACCGATGGTGCCATTTAATCTGAGTGAAAAGTACCCGTTAAAATTACGCTTAACAAAAAGCCCCGCCGCTATTCCACTAACTTTAACCGGATTATTTGTGTTCAAATCGCCCATGTAACCCGCTCCGCCAAATGCCCCGCCTATCTCCCAGGTTTGCGCTTTTAAACCGGTTGTAAGAAGAATTAAAAGTATAAACAGCGAAAATTTGGGCATCAGTTAAATTTAGTAATTCCGGACATCAAGGCCCCAAAGTAATTTGTTTCTTAACGTAGATAAATAACTTTCATTATTTAAGCGGATAAGATTCAGCTGAAACCCTGCTTTCTTCACTTTAAAGCGCATGGTTTTGTCGATTACAGCTGTCCTGGAATCGCAGGTCACCAGGTAATTGTTACTGCGGCATTCCACATCAAATGACAGGGTGCAGCTATCCGGTATTACAATGGGCCTTACGTTTAAATTGTGCGGCGATACCGGGGTTAATACTAAACTATTTGAATTAGGGAAAATAATAGGCCCGCCACAGCTTAATGAATAAGCTGTTGATCCTGTAGACGTTGAAATAATTATTCCATCGCCCCAATATGAGTTTAAAAATTCTTCGTCCAAAAAAACATGCGTGGTGATCATTGCTGCGTCGTCACGCTTATGGATAGTTATATCATTCAGGGCAAAATTATCGTCACCGAATATTTCGAGTTCTGAGCTTATGCTGAGCAGCTCGCGGCTATCTAAAGTAAATTGTTTATTTACCACCGCATAAATTGCGGCAGCTATATCGCTTTTATTGATGCTGGCTAAAAATCCGAGCCTTCCAAAATTAATTCCAATGATAGGCACACCGGAATCACGGATCAGTGTAACCATATCAAGCAGGGTGCCATCGCCTCCAAGCGTTAAAACAAGGTCAATAAATCCTTTTATCTGCTCATTGTATTCAAGCAGTTTATATTCAACAGCAATAGTTGCTTCCTGTAAATATTTGTGAAACTGCTGATGAACATATATTTCAACACCGTGCTGGGCAAGGTTATCAAATACCTGCTGAAGGTATGGAAGTACAGCCGTATCATTGAATTGCCTGCCGTAAACTGCTATTCTCATTGGGGCATTTGTCATTATGTCAATTCGGGCATTTGTTGATGTTTATCCATGATACCAATGACTAATGAACTAATGACTAACGACTAGTTACAAATTCAGATAATTCATCAACGAATCATAACGGTCCTTTGAGTTATCATTGTCGTCGGTATGATTAAAAGTAGCTTTTATATCGTATTCGTAGCGTAAGAAAGTAGCGATAATATTCGAAATATCCTGTTTATTTACTTTTAACGTAACCTCCATACGGGTAGAATCAGGAAAAGTACGAACATATGAACTTAATATCTGGGCATTATCCGACTCAACAATTTGTGCCATGTGTGCCAGCGAATTGTTCTTATTATTGATCTCCAGTACTATGATCCCGCCCGGCTGATCCACAGCCGTAAGACTTGCAAAATATTCTGTAAGTGAGTTTATTGAAATAAGGCCTATATAGTTCTTTTTTGCATCCAGCACCGGGATAACCGTTAACTTCCTTTCATAAAACATGCGGATAACGTCATATATATGCTGATCTTCCAGCACATATGGATTAACCAATGAAAGGGCCAGGGCACCTACAGAGGCCTGGTAGTCGCTTTCGCCTGCAAAATCATCCTCTGCAAGCAAACCTAGATACTGTTCTTCATTAACAATTGGCAAATGTCTGACCCGAAATTCAATCATGCGGTCAACTGCCTTCTGAATAGTATCAGAGGTATGAACCGGAAGTATCGCATCAGCTATTAATTCAACTGCAAGCATTCTATACTTTTATTTTTTTTAAAAACCCTTTTAACAACCGGTTAAACTCTTCGGGCTGTTCCATCATTGGCGCATGCCCGCATTTATCTATCCAAAGCAACTCTGAATTTGGCAACTCCCCTTTAAATTCAACAGCAACCTCGGGTGGTGTAATTTTATCATCTTTCCCCCATATCAGCAATACCGGTATAGTTATCTTATGAAGATCTTTTTTCATATTATGCCGTATTGCCGATTTTGCCATTGCCAGCAACCTTAAAACGCTGTGCCGATCGTTTATTATCCTGAATACGTCGTCAACCAGTTCTTTTGTTGCTGTTTTTGGGTCATAAAATGTATATTCTACTTTTTCTTTTATAAAATCGTAGTTCCCACGCCTTGGGAATGAACCCCCGAACGCATTTTCATAAAGGCCGGAACTTCCGGTTAATACCAACGCTTTCACAACAGCCGGGTGCGATAATATATATATCAATGCAACATGCCCGCCTAATGAATTTCCAAGCAGGGTTACATTACTTAGCTGTTTATACTTTATAAATTTATGTACATACTTTGCAATTGTTTTAACGCCAGTGGTTAATAACGGCAAATCATAAATTGGTAAAATGGGTATAATAACCCTGTACTCAGATCTGTACTCTTCGATTACTTTATCCCAGTTGCTTAAAGAACCCATTAAGCCATGCAATAACAGTAAAACCTCTCCTTCGCCCTCATCGATATAACTAAAACCGTTCTCCTCTTTAAGCACGAAATCCATATAAATTTGTAAAGTTAATTTAAAAAGTTAGTCAGAATTTTTAATCCGTTTTTAAAATGCCGGACAATCCCGCCATAAAAATAGTTTATTGCACTTGAGTTACAACAATTATTTAAAGTTTAGTTATTAAATTGTTGAACGAAATTTGCTTATCGGTTAAGTATTTTCAATCAATAACTAATCACTTTATCAACTTTTACGTAATCAGCTTAATAATTGCTTCACAACTTCTGATATTGTACGTCCATCTGCTTTTCCGGCAAGCTCTTTATTAGCCGCGCCCATAACTTTACCCATATCTTTAACAGACGAAGCACCAACCCGGCTGATCAATTCTTTAAGATAAGCTTCTACTTCCTGGTTACTCATTTGTGTTGGCAGATATGGTTCAATTACGCGCATCTCTTCCATTTCAATCTCGTAAAGGTCTTCCCGGTTTTGTGATTTATAAATATCAGCCGACTCCTTCCGTTGCTTTATCAGCTTCTGCAATACTTTGATCTCCGCCTCTTCGGTAATCTCTTCTGCTGCACCTTTTTCAGTCCGCGCCAATAACAATGCAGATTTTATGGCCCTAAGCCCTCTTAAACGGTCAGCCTGCTTTGCTAGCATGGCTTGTTTTATATCCTGGTCTACCTGGTTAATTAGTGACATGGTTATTTTATTGAGTCCGGAAGTCGGAAAAGTCCGAAAGTCCGGAAGATTTAATCTATTATTTTTATTTTCTATTACTCATTTTTAGTCTTCAGACGTTCGGACTTCTCCACTCACTTCCTGAATATAGTCCCTGCATTTGCCTGTGCAGTTGGCATTATAACTAAATCGTTAATATTAACATGGGCCGGACGCGAAACCGCAAACCATATGGTTTCGGCAATATCGTCCGCCACTAAAGGATCAAAGCCTTCATAAACTTTTTTCGCCCTTTCTTTATCTCCCTTAAAGCGCACTTCCGAAAATTCTGTTTCTACAGCTCCAGGGTGCACTCCTGTTACTTTTATGCCATGCGATAACAAATCTATCCGCATTGCCTTATTCAATGCATCAACCGCGTGTTTTGTAGCGCAATAAACATTCCCGTTAGCATAAACTTCCTTACCGGCTATAGAACCGATATTAACAATGTGCCCGGTATTATTGGCAATCATCCAGTTTGATACTATTTTGCTTACATACAATAAACCTTTAATGTTGGTATCGATCATGATATCCCAATCATCAAAACTTCCCTTTTGTAAAGGGTCTAATCCCTGGCTTAAACCGGCGTTATTTATTAAAACATTAACTTTTTTCCATTTGGCCGGCAACTCTTCCAGGTTGCTGATCACTTGTTCACGGTCTCTTACGTCAAAAGAAGAAACTGCAATTTCGGTATTGTATTTGGTATTTAGTTTTTTTGCAAGCTTCTCCAGCCTGTCAATCCTTCTGCCTGTAAGTACCAGGTTATAATTTTCACGGGCAAATAAATGGGCACAAGCTTCACCGATTCCGGATGTAGCGCCTGTTATTAAAGCAATTTTAGCCATAGATAAATAACTGTTGCGGCGAAATTATGTTTTTTTGATGAGATAAGTTGTCATTTGTTGGCAATCAAACCTATAATAGTAATTAATGTGCAATCCTGCCCCACTACTCAAAGCATAAACTAAATACAATGGTATGTAATGATAATTTACTGATAGGAGCAGAAAAAGGCTGATTTTCGGGAATCAGCATATTGCCAAATGAATTTGAGATTTTAATCTCGGGTGAGAGCTTAAAAAATTCAAAGTAAATATCGCATCCTAAACCCGCTTCGTAAGATCCGAAGCCGCTGGTGTTTTTAACTAATTTTTGCAAAGGATCGGTATTGGGATCAGGTGCGCCCTTCCCAATCGACTGGGTATACTTTACCCCGCCTAACATATAAGCCCGGAAATTGCCCAAACGGTCTGATCGTAGTTTTAAAGACAAAGGAAATTCTACAGTGGTCGGCTGAATCTGTTTGGTTACATCTTGTGATGGTGTGGCATAAGCGTAGCTAAGAGAACGGTCGGCAAAAACCAATGCGGGTGTAAAGCGTGCTTCAATGTGTTCGTCTAATCTGTAACGTGTAATAAATCCTATTGAAAACCCCGGAACGGGTGTGGAACTAATACTGTTTAAAGAATCGGTAATGTACTTATTGGTACCTTTGTCAAAAAATGGTTTTCTCCAGTCGGGCTTTTTAGCTATTTTAAAGTTACTGGATACATACCCGAAAGCGAAGCCAAAACTCAGGTCATTTTGATCGGCCCCTCCGCCCCACGCAGGGGGCACCTGTGCAAATAACAGGTTACTGCATAAAAACAAAAAAGCTATTACCAGGCACCCGGTTTTAATCATTTAATCCCCGTATAAATTGAACAGATACCAAACGCCAGTGGCCTGCATTTGGTATTTTTAAATCCTACTTTATCCATCAATGCTGTAAAAGCTTTCCCATCCGGAAAAGCGGCTACCGATTCGGGCAGATAAGTATATGCCCT
>JAQNCM010000695.1 GCA_029237615.1 Mucilaginibacter sp. | reverse complement strand
CGCGCACCAGCGCGAAGTGCAGAAGGCACCACGAGACTGCGGACCGGGGCGGGAGCTCGCCGCACTCGCCGGAACGTAGCCGGGCCGCGTGGCGAAGAGCTGCTGGGCGACGGCGAAGGCCGGCTTGGGCGAGCCGTCGTAGGCGAGCAGGCCCTTGTGGTGGATCCCATCGGGGACGTAGCCCGGCGGCAACGTGGCGCCGCCCGTCCAGCCGGGGTTGACGGCGAACTCGCGCAGCGTCCAGTAGATCGCTCCATTGAGGAACGGCAGCTGGTCGAGCACGCCATAGGTCTGCTGCAGGTAGCTGCTCTGGAACTCGTACGTCCCCTTGGTCGTGCTGGCACCGTCGTAGAACGCCTCGGCGCCGTATTCGGAGATCACCAGCGCCTGGTTCGGATAGCGGCGGTGCTGCAGCAGCAGGTACGGGGTCAGCTGGCTGAAGCTGGCGATCGAGTGCCCTGGCGGCCCGGTGGCCCAGCCAAAGTAGTCGGAGATGCCGATCACGTCGAGCTGCTTATAGACCTGCTGCGCCGGGAGGTTGGTGTAGCAGTAGATGTCGAGCCCGACCGGCACCGTCGGATTGAGGACACGCGCCAGCTTGATCGCCTGCGTCAGATAGCTGAGCGTGCCCGGCGTGGTGTCGGGCGTCACCGACAACTCGTTGCCGACCGAGTCGACGATCACCGAAGGATGGTTGCGATCCTCGACCAGTGTCGAGCGCAGCATCGACAGCGCCTGGGCCCGGCCGGCCGCGGTGGCGAGCTTGCCGTCCGCGTGGTCGACTGCCGGCTGCGCCCACACCATGATCCCGGCCCGGTCGAGTGCGCCAAGCAGGCGCGGGCTGAGCTGGTAGTGCGCGCGCGTGACATTCGCCCCCACCGACTTCAGCTCGGCGACGATCGTCTCGATGTCGGCGTCGGTCAAGGCGGCGCCCTGACCGACGGTGTCCTCGTGGATCGAGGCGCCGTGCAGCCACAGGCGGTGGCCGTTGAGGTACAGGATTCCGCCCGCCACCCGCACGCTGCGCATCCCCACCGCGAGGCTGTCCTCCTGCTCCACGCGCGCGCCGACCTCGGTCTTCACGTCGACGCGGTACAGCGACGGGCTGGCGGGTGACCACAGTCGCGGTGAGCGGATCGTCACCGGAAACGACACCGCCAGCGACGCGCCCGGCTTGATGCGGGGGTACGCGCGCGTGACCGTGGTCACCTCGCCCAACGGCGCGCGCACGCGGACGGCGATCCGGGGTGCCAGCGTGGTCGGCGAGTTGTTGACGAGCGTTCCCTCCACGCGCAGGTCGCCACAGCGATACGAGCAGCCCAACTCGGGCGTGACCCCCAGCTCGTTGATCGACATCCGCCCGACAGGCTCGAGCGTCACCGGTCCCACGATCCCGCCCCAGTTCCACCAGTCCTCGGGAAACGCGACGGCGCCCCGCAGGTTGTCGACCCGGACGATCAGCGTGTTGGTCTGGCCCGGCAGCAGGGTCGGCGCGGGCAGGCTGAACGGCGCGTACGGGTTGCGATGAGTCCCGAGCTCATAGCCGTTGAGGAACACTGTGGCGTTGCGGCGGACGCCCTCGAACGACACCTGCCACGAGCGCCCGGAGGTGATCGCCGGGCCCGTGAACTTGGTCTCGTACCAGGCGGTCCGTCCCTGGAACCCGGCCGCCGAGACGAGCGCATTGAAGTCATTGGGCATCGTCACGGCGGTCCAGCCGGTCCTCGGAGCGCCGCCCTGGCCCCAGCTGTCGGCCAGGCCGACGTTGGTGGGGTCGGGCCGGTACAGCCAAGTACCGTCGAGCGCGAGCGGCGCGGGAGGGGTCGGCACGGCCCGCCCGACTCCGGGTCGGCCTCGGGTCGCCGTCGCCGCGCGGCCGCCGCGGAGCGCCGCCGGATCCGGGATCAGCGGTGGTGCGACTGGGCTCAAGGCTGACGAGGCCACGACGCGCGGATTTTGGGTGGCGCCGGGCTGGCCGAGTCCGATCCCCACGCCGACCGCGATCGCGGCCCCGATCAGGAGCAGCAGCGTCCAGCGGGGCACGGCGGAGATGATGACGCCTGGTCGCATTCCCTGATCTCCGGGACGCGCGGGCGCTCAGAGCTCGGCGAGCGAACCCGCCTGCTCGAGGCGCTGCGCCAAGCGGTTGATCCCCAGCCGCCGCGCCACCGCCGCGCCACCGGCCAGATCGGTGTCCCGCCCGGCGGGCCGCTCGAGCTCCACCGTCCGCAGCTGGGCGATCTCCCGGAACGCGCGCAGGTCGTCGGCGTGCTCGCCCAGGATCGCGGCGATCCGCGGCCGCTCACCGTCGGCATTCGCCAGCACCGACTCCAGCGAGCCGTGCCGGCCGAGCAGCTCCGCCGCTGTCTTGGCGCCGATCCCCGGGGCGCCGGGCAGGCCGTCCGACGGGTCGCCGCGCAGCGCGATGAAGTCGGGGACGGCGGCCGGCGCGATTCCGTAGCGGCGCTGCACCTCGGCCGGATCGACCGACTCGAAGCCGATCGTGCCCGACTTGAGAAACAGGACCGTCGTCTGATCACTCGCGCACTGGTACATGTCCCGGTCACCGGTCAGGATCAGCGTCTGCCCGCTCGCGGCGGCTTCTACTCGCGCGAGCGAACCGAGCAGATCGTCGGCCTCCAGCTCCGCGCGCGTCTCCGAGCCCCACCCGAACCCGGCGAAGTACTCCGGCGCCTGTTCGAACTGCCAGGCGAGCGCGTCGGGGACCGCCGGCCGCGCCGCGTGATAGTCCGGATACAGCTCCACCCGGTAGGCCGCGGCCTCGGCGCCCCAGCACAGCACGATCGCTCGTGGCTCACAGTCCGCGGCTGCCCGCAGCAGCACGTTGGTGGCGCCGAGCAGGGCGTTGACGGGATGCCCGCCGGCGCCCTTGATCGAGTCGGGCAGCGCGTAGAACGAGCGGTACAGCAGGAACGGGGCGTCGACGGCAAGCAGCGGCGCGGGCACTCGCCTAGGGTAGAGACCGCCGCGGTCCGAGATCGGCCAACTACTGGCTTGGAGCTAGTTGACGGTGACTACCGGACCGGTGAGGCTTCGGTAGCGAACGCGGTACGCCCCGCGCCCGGGCAGCGCGAGGTCGTAGCCGCCGTCCGGG
>JAQNCM010000274.1 GCA_029237615.1 Mucilaginibacter sp. | reverse complement strand
AGAAGAGCTGTAGGAGAAGGAGTCGAACCTTCACGAAGTGGTTATTCTCATTGCTGAGAGTTTCCCAAACTCTTCGCCACCGCGACAAGGAGGTGTGTCTGCCTAAAATTTCACCATCCTACATTCTGTTTAGTCTTAAGCCGGAAGTCTTTAGCCTTAAAGGAAATCTGACTTCAGACTTTTAACTTCAAACTACTTACTTAAGAGCAGCTGTTGGGGAAGGATTCGAACCTTCACAGAGTGGTTAGCCCGCTTCGGGTTTTCCATATTCTCCGCCACCGGGACAAGGAGGTGTGTCTGCCTAAAATTTCACCACCCAACATTATTTTTATTGTTAAAGAACACTAAGCTTTTGTCAATTGCTTATTACAAATCTAACAGACCTGTCAATTTATTGCAAATATTTCAATAGAATATTTTTATTTTTATCAGATTTTAATTATTCTTGTATATTAATAAAGAATTCCAAATTTATGTCCCACAGAAAAGCCCAAAATTTAGAAATTGATAATCTCGACATACAGATTTTGTCGATATTAATGAAAAATGCTACTACTCCGTACACGGAGATAGCCAAGGAATTGATCGTTTCCGGCGGAACCATACATGTGCGGATGAAAAAGTTGGAAGAAATGGGTGTGATAAAAGGTGCCAGTCTGGAAGTTGATCCCCAAAAGTTAGGCTACGATATTACAGCCTTCCTGGGAATATTTCTTGAAAAAGGCTCGCAGTATAACGAAGCCGTTAAGCAATTAAAAACCGTAAAAGAAATTGTTGAGCTCCATTATACCACGGGCAGCTACAGTATTTTTGCCAAGATTGTATGTCACGATACCACTCATTTACGCGAAGTGCTTAATGAGCAGATACAGGGCGTGAAAGGTATTCAAAGAACCGAAACATTTATCTCCTTAGAAGAGAGTATCAGGAGGCAGATAACTTTGGAGTAAACTTTTACTAAAAATCATCAGGTAGAGACGCAATGCATTGCGTCTCTACGCCCATTACACCTACCTGAACTTGTCTTTTAAAGCAGCCAGTTTTATGGCTATATCGGTTTCAGGCTGCTGTTCTGCCTTTTTATTTATTACAGGCTTTTGATATGGCCTTTGATTGCTGTTAGGCTCTCTTCTTTCCCGCTCAACCGGCTTAGGTTCATTTTCTTTCATTGATAAAGCAATGCGTTTGCGGTTAATATCCACTTCCGTTACTGTTACCTCCACCTTTTGGGCGACCTTCAGTATTTCGTTTGCATCTTTTATAAAGCGATTGGTGATCTGGCTCAGGTGCACAAGCCCATCCTGGTGAACGCCAATATCAACAAAAGCGCCAAAGTTGGTAATATTGGTTACTATTCCCGGCAGTTTCATTCCAACTTTTAAGTCAGTTATAGCATTTACACCTTCGGTAAAGCTAAATGCTTCAAATTGCTCCCGCGGATCTCTTCCTGGTTTGGCAAGTTCGGCCATAATATCATTTAATGTGGGCAAACCAACCGTATCCGAGGCATATTTACTTAAAGGGATACTTTTGCGCAGTTTATCATCGCTCATCAGCTCCTTTACCGAGCATTTAAGATCTTTAGCCATTTGCTCAACTAAAGTGTACCTTTCGGGGTGTACCGCACTGGTATCCAACGGATTTTCGGCATGCCGAATGCGCAGGAAGCCTGCCGCCTGTTCAAAAGCCTTATCACCTAAACGCGGCACCTTCTTTAGCTGATCGCGGCGTTTAAAGGCGCCGTTTTGGTCCCGGTATTCCACAATGTTTTGTGCCAGCTGCGGACCCAGGCCCGATACATAGGCCAGTATTTGTTTTGATGCCGTATTCAGCTCCACACCTACGGCGTTCACACAGCTCATCACGGTATCATCCAGCGAGGTTTGCAGTTTGGTTTGATCAACATCATGCTGGTACTGGCCAACACCTATTGATTTTGGGTCTATCTTTACCAGCTCAGCCAATGGGTCCATTAACCTGCGGCCTATGGATACCGCCCCGCGTACCGTTACGTCCTTATCAGGGAATTCCTCCCGTGCAACATCGGATGCTGAATATATGGATGCTCCGCTTTCGTTAACCATTACAATAGCCGCATTAGGCAGGTTAAGATTACGAATAAAGACTTCGGTTTCTCGCCCTGCGGTTCCGTTGCCTATGGCGATGGCTTCAATATTGTATTTTTCAAAAAGGTACCGGGTAGTTTTCTCAGCTTCCTTTGCCTGCCCGGCACCGGTATGCGGAAATATGGCGGTGTACTCAAGCAGTTTCCCCTGCTCGTCCAAACAAACCACCTTGCAGCCGGTACGGAAACCGGGATCAACAGCCATGGTGCGCTTTTGGCCAAGCGGTGCACCTAATAATAGTTGGCGCGCATTCTCGGCAAAAACACGGATCGCTTCTTCATCTGCTTTCTTTTTAGTGAACAGGCGTACCTCCGTTTCCATCGATGGTTTAAGCAAACGTTTATAACCATCGCCGATAGCTTGTTTTACATGATCGGCGGAAGGGTTGTTACCAATTATAAATGCTTTTTCCAGCAGATCAATGGCTTCCTCTTCAGTAGGTTTTATATCGAGCCATAAAATTTCTTCTTTTTCACCACGGCGCATTGCCAGTATACGGTGGGATGGCACCGATTTAACAGGCTCCGACCAGTCGAAATAATCCCTGTATTTAATGCCTTCCTGCTCCTTGCCTTCTACTACTTTGGATTGGAAAACGCCTTTCTCTATAAACAAGTTACGCATTTGTGTCCGTACTTCGGCCTGCTCACTAATAAATTCGGCGATGATATCCCTGGCGCCTGCTAATGCCTCTTCCATGCTTTTTACACCTTTTTCTTCATCGATATATTTAGCGGCCTCGGTTTCAAGGTCGGCTCTTTTTTGCTCCATCAGCAGGTCGGCGAGGGGTTGTAAACCTTTTTCACGGGCGGTAGTGGCGCGGGTTTTTCTTTTAGGGCGATAGGGGAGGTAGATATCCTCCAGTAACACCATTGTTTCCGCCTCGTTGACCTGCTTTTCCAGTTCAGGCGTAAGCTTACCCATGTCGGTAAGCGACTTCAGGATGGCCTCGCGGCGTTTATCAAGATCGCGGAGTTGCTGGGCACGGTCGCGGATAGCGGCTACCTGTACCTCATCCAAACTGCCGGTAACTTCTTTGCGGTAACGGGAAATGAATGGAACAGTGGCGCCCTCATCAAGCAGCGCAAGGGTTTCGCTTACCTGCTTTTCAGCTATGGAAAGCTCGGCAGCAATTTTTTTATTAGGATTGATCATATGCAAAATCAGACTGCGAAGTTGGGCAGAATCGGGGGAATATTCAAGGGGAGATTTTCAACAGATGAATCAAAACAGCTCACCACCCGTCATTATAAGGAACGAAGCAATCTCTATGTTTTGCAGATCAATAAGATAGGTTTTCTTGGTGAGCCTAAAGCCGGCATTAGTTACAATGATTACATTCCGTTACGTTGATTGTCCTGTGCAGGGATTGCTTCGTTCCTCGCAACGATAGCATGGTTATGGAGATATGCGATTTATATGCGCCTGGATTGTTGGATTTGTCCCTGCCCCACTTTTTATAATCCGGGACAAGCAGGACAAACAATTTGCCCCTTCGCAATAGTTATACTACAGAATCTAAAGAAAATAATTCTTTTGAAATCAACGTAATATACTTTATTTCTTAATAATTATGTATTATTAAATATATTTCTTTAATTGTATTTATTCTTTTGATGGTCAGCATTCGCTTTATCATTTAATTAATCATTGTCCTGCTTGTCTTGTCTGTCCTGTTTATTTATTAACCAGACAAACCAGACAACTGCCTCAGCCACAAATTAAATTAATTTATCATGTAAATTCCCACTAAAACCAACCTCCAGCCGCCCAACCGGGTATCAGCAGGCAACAGATCTATGCGCATGCAGATGAGCAGGCAAAAAACTAATGCAGCAACCCACCAATGGTCTAAGATTTTCAGCTTAACACTATTACCCGGCCCACCCCTCCCTGTCCAAACTTCTGAAATTTATCGCTTCAGCTAAATGCTCCAGTTGTATTTCTTCGCTACC
>JAQNCM010000261.1 GCA_029237615.1 Mucilaginibacter sp. | reverse complement strand
GGATAGTATGGTTACCTTCCCTTATGCATTCCCGGCACCGGGTAATTACCGCATCTGGGTACAAATGAAACGGAATGGTAAAATATTAAACAGCGCCTTTGATGCTGTTGTGGAGTAAACAAAGTTAGTCGGTTAAGTCACGAGTAGCATTTGCGCTTTTGCCATGCCCGTCATACTCGCGCCAGAGTGTTAAAAAACTAAGCCAAAAACTAAGGAACGAGGTAATTCAAGATTATAAAAAAACTAAAAAACCATGAAGTTATATACAATTATTGGGATAGTACTTTTTCTTTGTAGTTGTTCGATAAAAAATGACATCATAGGGAAGTATATGTCTAAAAAAAATCCGAATTACTTTCAATTTAAAAAAGACCACATCTTTATTTATGAATATAGAAGATTGCATTTATATCAGCAATCAACAGGAAAATGGGACAAGGTTAATAACTTAATTATTTTGAATAGCGAAGTCAAAAGCACAACAATACCCCTCAAAGTAATTAACAACAATCTAATTAATAGTGATAATAGTTTAATATCTATTGTTTTGAATATTAAAGGTAGTTATAGTTTGTCAGATTATATATGTGGGATTTTTATTAATGATACAAGCTATTGTGTTAAAAGATGCGATTCTCTTTCATCTTTAATAATTAAGTCGCCGATAAATAATATTTATTTTAAGTTTTTCAGGGAGCCTAAAGTGCCAACGACAACATATATTCCCTTACCTTTAATTACAAATACATATACTCCCGAAGCAAAAACAGGGAACAAGCTTGAAATAAAAGTTGATTTTAGTGATACTTGTTTTTATTACAAAGCTTTTAACAACGATACGCTTAAAATAAAGGGAAACGGTATAAAAATGTTCAATTCTTATCAAGGAAAGTGGGAGAAGATATCAAAGGTTCCAGATGCAACTAATTTATTTAGTCGTTACAATGATAAAAGCACTGAATTAAATATATTCCGTTAGTTGCTATACAAAATTGCAATTTTATTTTGAAAAGGATTGACTTTTACTTTGGGTATTTATCACATATGCTAACACATATGCTAATTAAAAGCTGACTTTTTAACTTACCACAACTGGCGCGAGTATGTTGGGTTGGGCAAGCGGGTAAAGGCTACTCGTGCCCCGCATGCATGGTAGACGAACTGCTTGTTTTATAACTTCTTTAAACGTATTTTTAGCTGTAATGAGCTCCAAATATAAATTCAGGGATCATAACCAACTTTATTTTATAAGCTTTTCTGTAGTTTACTGGATTGATATACTTTTGGTTGAGCTAATGGTTCAATAAATGATATACAGTCATGAGTACACCACCTCTTTTGGCTAACGCTGCATACTCGCGCCAGAGGGGCGGGGAAGCCTAAAGACTACTTATACAGCAGCGCTAAGGATTATTATGGTCTGCCCGGATTGATTGATATACTTTTGGTTGAGCCAATGGTTCAATAAATGATATACAGTCACGAGTACACCACCTCTTTTGGCTAGCGCTGCATACTCGCGCCAGTGGGGGTAATTAAATTCTTCGGGCTTAATTCATTAATCCCAAAGAAAAAAAGTTTATATACAAAACACTTAAATAAAAAATGAACACTATAAGAATCTACCAGATTGTCATTATATCAATTTTAATGTTAACATCATGTGAGAATAGAAGCACCATTTTGGCAGTAAAAAATGCAACCAAAAGCACAATCGTTGGAGCATCTTTGTTGGATGACTCGGTCTCTGATAGTGAAATATACGGAGATTCTGTCTATATGGAAATATATTTAAAATCCGGGGAGGTTGAAGGCGTAGGCATGGTTAATTTTAGATTTAACAATCAGTCAGATACCTCTAAACTTCAGCTTTTTATATTTAACGAAGATTCTTTAAAGAAATTTCGAAGGTTAGGTGTTGAGAAGGGCATAATTTCGAAATGTTTGATAAAAAAAATGACTATACCACTTAAAACAATTAAAAAGATAGATACAATAATTATAAGATAGAACCGGTAGCAGGTAGTGCCCAACAACTGGCGCGAGTATGTTGGGTTGGGCAAGCGGGTAAAGGCTACTCGTGCCCCGCATGCATGGTAGACGAACTGCTTGTTTTATAACTTCCTTAAACGTACTTTTAGCTGTAATGAGCGCCAAATATAAATTCAGGGATCATGACCGACTTTATTTTATAAGCTTTTCCGTAGTGTACTGGATTGATATACTTTTGGTTGAGCCCATGGTTCAATAAATGATATACAATCACGAGTACACCACCTCTTTTCGCTAGCGCTGCATACTCGCGCCAGGGGGGTGCGAAACAACAGTTGGTAATTAATGCGTAGCATGATGAGTAAAATTGGGAAAATTATTATTTACAGCATTTTTGGATCGATTCCTGCCGGGCTTGTTTTGTATTTTGTTTATTGTATGCTTTTTGGCCCTTCTACCAAACAGGTTATTACTGCAAGTGATTTATCGGAGAATGTTAGTGGTGTGGTCGATACACTATTCAATGACGAGCGAAACCACGATATAAGGACAGCTATTTTAAAAAATAAATCTACATTTCAAATTTTACGCGAGTGGGAATCTGATATTGAAGTCGGTGATTCATTATACAAGAAAAAGGGATCGTTTTTTTTAGAGATTTATAAAAAGGGGGGCAAAAAAATAGTCTTGGACTATAGGTCAACGATTAAAAACGAGTAATATACCCCCACAACTGGCGCGAGTATGTTGGGTTGGGCAAGCGGGTAAAGGCTACTCGTGCCCCGCATGCATGGTAGACGAACTGCTTGTTTTATAACTTCTTTAAACGTACTTTTAGCTGTAATGAGCGCCAAATATAAATTCAGGGATCATGACCAACTTTATTTTATAAGCTTTTCTGTAGTGTACTGGATTGATATACTTTTGGTTGAGCCCATGGTTCAATAAATGATATACGGTCACGAGTACACCACCTCTTTGGCTAACGCTGCATACTCGCGCCAGGGGGGGCCTTTTGGTTGAGCCAATGGTTCAATAAATGATATACAGTCACGAGTACACCACCTCTGTTGGCCAACGCTGCATACTCGCGCCAGGGGGGCTAGTATGCATGAATCTTCTGAGCATGATAAGTATGCGTATATCCTTTTTGATGCATAAGATCCATCACTCTCGCTGCCAATGACAAAAGGGGAAAGACAGGGGCGGGTAAACCGCGCCTTAATGCTTTAGTTGAATAGTTATATTAACAAATGCAATGTTATAAAGTCAAAGGTTGACTCTATAACATTGCATCCGATTTACATTTTACCCAACGTTTCCTTTAGCGCTTTAACGGCGTCGGAGTTATTTTTAGCTGTGTCGAAAATACTTTCAGAACTAATATCCGACCCATAAAAAGCAGCATTGGAGCTTTTATCAATTCCCAGATTTGATCCGTTGATGCTTATTCCGGCGAATAAACCCCGGCTGCGTGAATACGAATAAACTTCTGCTTCAAGCTTATAGTCGGTGTTAGCTGAGGTACTTCTGCCAACCGGCCCGGCTGCTGCCGAAACGTCGCCGCCGATGGTGAAATCGCCATTTTTAACCTTTGTCAACACACCTTTGTGACGAAAAACCAACACCAGGTCTACAGATTGCACGCCAATTTGAAAACCAATGCTACCACCGGTTAAAGTAATAAAAACAGGGTCACTCCATTTGCCATCGTCAAGTTTTACCATGCCGATACCCCTGCCGCGTTTACCCCCAATACCAAAACCGGCATTTATTAAGCGGGGAATAATTACGATTCCCTGGCATTGCGAAATAAGATCGTGCGGAATACTTTCTTTCATTTTGCTGAAATCCTTTAATACATTGGTAGCGCTATGTATTCTTTCAGTCTCCTTACTGCCATCAATTGTTGCTGATATCATTACGATAAAGAAGCATAACAAAACCGGCATAATCAGAAATTTTAATGTTTTCATCTTTTTTATCATGATATTAAAAATAAGTGTAATAATATTTAAAGAACGGTAAATATTACCGCTTGTTTTATTTAGTTAAACATTAACCCGTTCAATTTTACAAATAAAACAACAGGCCTCAGCATTGCGGGCGTGCAGATATTCCACCTCTGCATGCTGTTCAAATATTTCGCCGAGTAATATATCAACATCAGCGTCTCCAACCAACGTTGTAAAAACCATTTGTTGTTCCTTATTATATCCGATGAGTGATAAGGGAAAACTTTTTTTATTCGCTTTAATTTCGGGCGGAAAGCGAAATACATCTGCATACTCTTCCACGTCTGCGCTATTAATAAATATAGGGCCTGGCTGATTAAAGGCATTGTCAATATCAAAAGGACTATGCGTTAATAATAGTCGCTTATCAATCCCTTTTTTAAAGGGTTTTAATGATACCCTGCACGGGCCGGAGCCTGTGGCAATTGTTTCAATAACCTCATGACCAAAGTCATCTTTCATAGTTGTCCTTATTTTTTTTGCATAAAGCATTGAAACAGGTACAATTTTAAACTTTTTCATATTATAATAATTTATCGTACAAAAATCGATTTAAGAAAGAACCATTAAAACCCGGAACTTGCTGATATTACCTTCATCTTCAAATTTTCAAATCCGATAATTTTCAAATTAACCTATCTTTGCAACGATGAATAAAGAGCAGGTATTCTCCATAAAAAACGAGCAGCAGTTTAATGACGTGGCATTGGAAATATTTCGGCACCAGGCTAAAAATTGTTTAGTTTATAATGAGTTTATCAGTGGTTTAAATATTGATCCGGCAGCTATCCGCGATTTTCATCAAATTCCTTTTTTACCTATTGAGCTCTTTAAATCGCACCGGGTGGTTAGTACTAAAGACCCGGTTGAAGTTATTTTCACCAGTTCCGGCACTACAGGCATTACCACCAGCAGTCATTATGTGACCGATATAAGCTGGTATACCGAAAGTTTCCGCGCGGCCTTCCGGCTGTTTTATGGCGATATAAGCAACTACACAATTTTGGCGCTGCTACCCTCCTACCTGGAGCGCGAAGGCTCATCACTTATTTATATGGCCGACGATTTGATCAAACAATCAAATAACCCGGATAGTGGCTTTTTCCTGTATAACCATGATGAGTTGTATTACCAGCTAAAAAAACAGCAGCATGCTCAAAAGCCTGCGTTGTTAATTGGTGTAACCTTTGCTTTGCTGGATTTTATTGAAAGGTATAACATTAAATTTCCGGAGCTAATTGTGATGGAAACCGGTGGTATGAAGGGCAGACGCAAGGAAATGATCCGTGAAGAGCTGCACAAACAGCTATGTAAGGGGTTTGGCGTGGAAGCCATCCATTCGGAATACGGAATGACGGAATTGCTGTCGCAGGCCTACTCAAAAGGGGATGGCATTTTTAACTGCCCACCCTGGATGCGGATCATTATTCGCGATACCAATGACCCTATGAGCATCCTTGGTGATGATAAAACAGGCGGCATAAATGTAACAGATCTTGCAAATATCAATTCCTGTTCGTTCTTAGCTATCCAGGATCTCGGAAAGGTTTACGCCGACGGGTCATTTGAGGTGCTTGGCCGCTTTGATAATTCGGATGTAAGAGGCTGTAATTTATTGATAGCTTAAAACTTAACCTCCAACTAACATAATATTGTTATTTTTGTACCTGTTATAAAAGCACTACCATGATAGAAAAATTTTTGAACGAAGAGCAGGATCCCAAAACAGTAGAAAAAATTTATCTGCGCCTTGCAGACCTGCTTACTACGGGCGAAGAGATATTATACATAGCGGTACAAAAAAAACCGCTTGTAAACCTGTTTCCTGATTGTATTGCACTTACCAACAAACGAATATTATTTTTTACGCCTGCTAACCTGGGCCTGAGTATAAAATTTATTGATTTTGTTTGGAAGGATATCATTGATGTGTATACCAAAGAAGAAATTATAGGCGCTATTTTTAGTGTAAAAACCACTAACGGTGCCGAGATGGGTGTAGATTACCTGCCCAAAGTACAGGCCCGCAAGTTATACCAATATGCGCAGGAGCGTAAAGAGTCAGAACGTGAAGCCCGCCGGTTGCGCGACCTGGAAGAAAAGCGTGCGGAATCGGGTGCTATTCAATTTGAAAATGCTTCGCGCATGGCTGCACAACAGCCAATTGTTCCGGTTCAGCCGGTTCCCGAAGCAGAGCCGGTTCATGTGCCGGTAACGCCGCCGGTTCAGGAAGCGCCTAAGCCGGATGAGCTTACTGAAAAATTGAAGAAATTAAAAATGCTTTTTGACAACGGCCTTATTTCGCAGGAGGAATACAACCATAAGAAGCTGGATTTATTGAGTGACTTATAAGCCCCCTCTAAACGGCGAAGCCCTCATGAATACCTTAAAAAACAAATAATGATGTGAATAATCTCCGCCGGTAGGGGAGACTTTTTGACAATTTCAATAAAAATATAAAAATTAAAAGCCCTCACTTCCGGGGAGGGTTTGGGCGGGGCTAAGTCGTCCATCAAAATCGAAAGGCGCTTTCTTTAATATTTTCACCTTCGCCATTGCCTGGTGTAGCGGGTTAAGCAGGTAATTATATTCCATCGGTACAATGGATGAAGGCAGTTTCAGCAACAGGTGTTCCTGTTTTTTCAAAAACTCGTCGCCCTTTTGTTTCAAAACAAGCGGCGGCGATATATCTCTCCAGTTAGCGGGCAAACCATCAATCGATAGTTCGGTGATGCTGGTATCCGGAACTTCAATTTCAACAAGACAATAATTATTGGGGAGCATCAGCGGCGGCAAATGTACCAATACCTCTAAAACAGCTAAAGAGCGTGAGGATGCAAGATAAATGGCCGGCTTGCCTTCACTATTCCAACGGCCGCCATATAAACGGGCACCAGTGCCGTTAAGGTCGCCGGCATAATCACATTTCACAATACGGTAAAGTATCATCAGGCGAAAATACCGTGTTCAATACGGCCCAGCTCCTTAAATACCATATCAAAGCCGGCTGAAGTATCCAGCATGGATACCGGGGCTTCGCCATTAAAAACAAGGCTGGGTGCTTTTACCCATAATTTAAATTTATCCATCGAGCCAAATACATCTTCGCCACGGCTATACAGGCGGGCAAGCTCAACGGCCTTTTCGGCATATTCAGTTTTTATAATAGCGTCATCATCATAACGCTGTAAAGTGCGCTCGCTGATGTGAAGTATATTGGATAACTCCTGGATATTAAGGGATATTTTTTTTGCCAATGCCAGTAAAACACGCTTGGGGAAACCCTCGCGTGCAAACCTTATAATATCAAAATCATTAGAAAGCTTTACCGATTTTGAATTGCCCAATAAATTATAAAACGGATTAGACGAACCCGAAGTAACATAAGCTACCATGGGCTCATTTAGCACGTTTGATTTAATATGCTTTTCTTTGTACGACATATATACAAATATAATTACCATTTGTCGTATTTGCAAATTATTCAGCAATAATTAAAAAATAATTTTTCTTGCCTTTTTGAGCTACTAAATATTTGCCATTGATTAAATTGTCCACCTGATAAACCTCATCTACTGAACTGATCTTCACTTTATTAATTGCAGTACCACCTCCCTGTATCATCTTCTTTGCTTCGCCCTTAGATGGAAAAACGGATGTATGGGCAGCTAACAGGTCAACAACGTTTACACCAGGTTCCATTAAGCTCAAACTGATAGTAAAATTGGGTACACCTTCAAATAAAGCAATGACCTCGGCGTCGTTTAGCTCGCTCAAAAATTCAATACCGATGTTACCAAACAAAAATTCGGACGATTTAATGGCTTTTTCGTATTCAGCTTCGCCATGCACCCGGATGGTGATATCTTTTGCCAAAGCTTTTTGTAATACGCGCAAATGTGGCGCGATATCGTGCTCAGTTTCTAAACTTTCAATGGCTTCCCTACCAAAAAGGGTAAATATCCTGATATAAGTCTTGGCGTCAGCATCACTGGTATTCAGCCAGAACTGATAAAATTTATATGGTGAGGTTTTTTCAGGATCCAGCCAGATATTTCCGCCCTCGGTTTTGCCAAATTTAGATCCGTCGGCTTTTTTTATCAGTTGGGTAGTTATGGCATAAGCTTCCCCGGCATCCTTACGGCGTATCAGCTCAGTACCGGTCACAATGTTTCCCCACTGATCAGAACCGCCCATTTGCAGGGCACAGTTATGATTTTTCCATAAATAGTAAAAATCATACCCTTGTACCAATTGGTACGTAAATTCCGTAAATGACATGCCGGTATCCCCACCGATCCGATTTTTAACCGAATCTTTCGCCATCATATAATTAACAGTGATGTGTTTGCCAACATCACGAATAAAATTCAGGAAAGTAAAATTCTTGAACCAGTCGTAATTATTTACCATTTGGGCACTGTTCTCGCCGCAATTAAAATCCAAAAACTTTTCAAGCTGGGCTTTTATACCCTCCAGGTTATGCTGTAATGCATCCTCTGATAACAGGTTACGCTCCTGTGATTTGCCCGAAGGATCGCCCACCATACCGGTTGCGCCACCAACCAACGCAAACGGCTTATGCCCGGCACGCTGAAAGTGGATCAGTGACATGATCTGTGCCAGGCTGCCCACATGCAGTGAATCGGCGGTTGGATCAAACCCAATATATCCCGAAACCATTCCTTTATTTAACAGTTCTTCGGTTCCAGGCATTATATCATGCAGCATGCCCCGCCAGCGTAATTCTTCTACAAAATTCATTGTGTGTTCAGTTTCAAAAACGGCAAAGATAACAGAATAATTTACTGCTTAAATCATCCTTTACCGGTTGTTTTAATATTAACCAAATGTAAAATGACCGATATTTCTTTGAAACAAGGTTCGTTATTCTATAATTTTTTGTATTTTGGATTAAACTGGATATTTTACAATAAAGAAATATGAATTTTCTATCGCATTTTTACTTTGACCGGGACACCGACAACTGCTACTTTATATTAGGTACAGTATTGCCCGATCTTTTAAAAAATGCGGATAAAACCATCGTTATTCATCCTGAAAAACTAAGTCATCCCGATAAGGACATTGAAGCGATTATACAAGGCTGGAAAAAACACCTCGAAGTAGACCGGTATTTTCATTCCTCAGAGTTTTTCCTTTACCATTCGCATCAGCTTAAAAAATTATTACTCCCTGCTATCGAAGGATCGCCTGTAAAACCATTTTTCCTGGGCCATATTGCGCTGGAACTGATACTGGATAATTTGCTGCTGACATCGTACGAAATAACGACTAAGGGATTTTATGACCACCTGGAGGGCTGCAAAAAAGCGATTGTAGATAAGTTTTTAATTTTTTCGGGATTAACTGACACCGAAGTGTTTTTTAAA
Source organism: Mucilaginibacter sp. (assembly GCA_029237615.1). GTDB lineage: Bacteria > Bacteroidota > Bacteroidia > Sphingobacteriales > Sphingobacteriaceae > Mucilaginibacter. The sequence continues at coordinate 437 of JAQNCM010000261.1, read as the reverse complement.
TTTTACGAGGATTTTAAAAGAAGCCGTTACCTCAACAGCTATTCGGATACGAAAGAAATAGCCTACGCCTTAAAACGCATCTGCATGCGGGTATGGAAAGATCCTTTTACGCCCGAAAATGAAGCAAAAATGAATGATGTTTTAATGCACTACCGGAAAGGCCTTTTGAATGACTTTATCTCAATTTTTGAGGAGATAGAAGGCAAACTTACGGTTGTTTAAGTAACAATTACAGGAAATTTGCAAGTCGCTCATTGTTTTCCATGTTAACTTTTGTTGAAAAATGGTCAAAATCAATCAAATATCCATCTTTAACAGTAAATTAATTTTTTTGAAATAAAATTATATACCTACCTTTGCAGTCCCAATTAACAAATTGGGAAAAGGAGAAAATTTATTTAATGGCAAAAAAACAGGAAGCAGAAAAAGAACTTAAA
>JAQNCM010000247.1 GCA_029237615.1 Mucilaginibacter sp. | reverse complement strand
AATTGGCGAAGTAAAAGGCGAAACCATAAAGAGTCATTACTAAAATTTTTTCTTTTTTAATTTAGGTACCTTAGCATATGAACTACACTGAATATATTGAGATCAATCCGGAAAAGCGATTTGGAAGGCCTATTATTATTGGTACAAGGATATCAGTATATGATGTACTTAGCTGGCTGGCTGAAGGGATGTCAATTAATGATATTATTTCAGATTTTCCTGAATTAAATGAGGGACAAATAAAAGCTTGCTTATCCTATGCCGCTGATAAAGAACACAAACTAAGAGTGATTTCGTGAATATTTGCTCCACCAAAATATTTCCTTTAGGGTCGGAGATCTTCTTTTGAACGCTTTTGAAACCGTAAAGCAAGTTAAACAGCTTGGCCTGGTTGATGCCACTGATCTTGATATCTGGAACTACGCTTCTGAAAATGACTTTACCATCATAACCTTTGACAGTGATTTTATTGACCTCGCAAATTTAAAAGGCTCTCCACCCAAAATTATTTGGTTAAGGTCCGGCAATTCTTCAAATCTTAAAATCGCCAACAAATTACTTTCAAAAGCCGATGTAATAAAGGAATTTATTATGAACAGCGATGCACAAGTAGCTTTTTAGAAATCGATTAACAGATATAATCATCAAAAATCACTTACTTCAACAACGAATTCTTTTCCTTCGCAATCGTGTTGAAAACGAGCTTATCAAGTAAGCCTGGAAAAAATTTTCCTAATGCAACGGTTAGCTTCCCCTGGCCTGTCATTATCAATGTTCGGGCACGGTTTTCAACGCCATCAGCAATAATTTTAGCTACTTCGTCTGAGGTCATCATTTTTTCTTCATGCAGGGTGCTTTCTCCCTGTTCAATCCCGTTTTTATCCAAAGCGGTATTGCGGATGTTGGATGCTGTAAAACCAGGGCAGGCGGTTAATACATGAATCCCGGTTTTTAAGTTTTCTACTCTTAATGCATCTAAAAACCCATTCATAGCAAATTTGGATGCAGAATATCCGGTTCGTCCCGGCAGGCCTTTATAACCCGCTATGGATGAAACCCCAACAATAGTCCCTTTGGTTTTTAAAATTTCGGGTAAGGCATATTTGGTGCAATATACGGTACCCCAAAAATTCACATCCATTACGGTTTTTAAAACATTCAGATCAGCGTCTTTAAACAGGGCCCGCATAGAGATACCTGCATTGTTGATCAGTATATCAATTTTGCCAAAAGTGGCAAGCGTTTGTTTTATTAAATGTTCACAATCTTCTTCAAGGGTTACGTCGCACTGCACGGCAATCGCCTTGATGCCATACTGCTGCTCCAGGCCCTGTGCTATTTCACAAAGGGAAACAAACTGACGGGCACCCAATATAAGGTTAGCGCCGCGTTTAGCAAATTCTGTAGCAAGTGATTTACCGATACCTGATGATGCACCGGTGATGATTACAATTTTATCATTTAACTTCATACGATGAAGGGAATAGCTGAGGGATGCCCTGAACATTTAATTCGGGCAACCTTAATAAATATTTCACGGCGAATATAAACATCGCGCCATAAAAATACTTTATATATTCCCAGCTAATTTTAGGCAATTGCCTGCTCTCATAGTTAATGATATATGTTTTTGGAAAATAGTAGTTTTTAAAACCGGCCAACCTTACACGGTAGGAAAAATCAATATCATGGCCAAACATAAAAAAGCGCTCGTCAAACAAACCGGTCTCAGATAAGACAGACCTGCGCAACAGCATAAATGCGCCGTTTAAGATATCTACTTCAGCCACCTGGAATTCCTCTACCCAATCTTTACGGTTACGGTTGTATAAACGTGTTTTGGATAGGTATTTGGCAAAGCCGATTAATTTTAAAAATGCCGCCCAGGTAGCAGTTAAACCATGAATTGATTCGGGTAAAAAGCGGCCTTCCGGCGAAAGCATTCTTACGCCCAAAGCACCTGTATCGGTATGGCTATCCGCAAAAGAAATCATCTTTTCCAATGAATCTTTGCCGCTTATTGTATCCGGACTGACCAATAAAATATACTCACCTGTACATAATTGCAACGCCTGGTTGTTTGCTTTTGCAATGCCATGGTCTGTCTCATTGGCTATTACCGTGACATGTGGAAACTCATTTTCGATCATTTCCAATGATCTGTCGGTAGAATTATTATCTACGACAAATGTCTCGTAATCAATGTTTTTAGTGGCGTCAACTATAGAATTTAGCGTCTGCCTGAGCAAGGCGCACACATTGCGGTTAACAATAATTACGGATAGCTTCATTTTACTTCGATAGTGAATTTATATACGGAACACGTGTAGCAATGGATCTCCCTAAAGTGATCTCATCTACGTATTCTAATTCACCACCAAAAGCTATGCCACGGGCAATGGTTGAGATAGTTATGTTGAAAGATTTTAATCGTTTATCTAAATAAAATAAGGTAGTATCGCCTTCCATGGTAGCGCTGAGGGCGAAAATCACTTCTTTGGTTTCATCGGCTTTTAAACGTTCAACCAACGAATCTACTTCAAGGTCGGTAGGGCCAATACCGTCCATCGGGGAAATCAATCCCCCTAAAACATGGTATACCCCGTTATACTGGCCGGTGTTTTCAA
>JAQNCM010000237.1 GCA_029237615.1 Mucilaginibacter sp. | reverse complement strand
GTTAATAAATCCATTGCCGGCTAAATGGAAATTAAATAACAGGGAAGTTGATTTTGACTATGGATAAATAACCACTTGAAGGTGAATATCGCTTATCTTATTTGATTTTTAAATTAATTTGGTCTGGCTCAGTCACTTCAATTTCAGGCCTTTCTTTATATAATTCAAAAATGCCAGTTATGCAAAGCTGCTTACCTTTAAGACCTGTCCAGTTCAGGTTAACTTTATTTCCTTTTATGGCAACGGTATATTTTTGATTGGGATAAGCGGCTCCCATGTTTAGCAGGGTAAGCGTATCACTTACTATATGAAGAATAAACGGTGTCGCAAAGGGTACCTGTTTTACCCAAACGATTTTTAAAATCTGTAATAGAAAAAGGTTGTTGTGCTGCTGCAGTTCCTATGAATGCACCAAAAATAACAGCCAGAAGTGATAGTTTTTTCATATTATAAAGTAAATGTTTTTAATGTGTATCGATCTTTTTCCTATAAATTTTTATCGCGGTAACGATAGCATCTGCAATAGCATTCTGTCCGTCTTGAGAATTTAAATATTTTTCTTCAACAGCGTTGTTTATATAACCCGTTTCTACCAATACGGCCGGCATTCCGCTGTGTGCCAACACCAAAACCCCTTGTTCCTTAACACCCCGACTTTTGCGTCCGTCAACGTCTACAAATTGCTCATTAACCAGTTCTCCAAACAATATACTTTGCTTGCGGTATTTTTGCATAAATGTATTTAATATAATCAGGGCTGTGGGGTCTTTTTCGTTATAGCCTTCGTAGTTTTTTTGATAATCTTTTTCGATGTAGATCGATGAGTTTTCTCTTAACGCTTCCATTTGCTCTCCTTTGCGATGATAGCCGTAAACCAGAATCATTGCCCCTTTTTCTTTATTGGCCCGTGCAGAGGTTCCCTCCGGCGAAGAGTTACAATGGATGGAAATAAAAAGATTTGCCTGGTTTTGGTTCGCAATTTCCGCCCGCTTATTTAATTGAACAAATTTATCGGTAGTGCGGGTCATTATCACATTTATTTCCGGCATCTCATCTTTGATCAGACGCTCACTTTTTTTGGCTATCGCTAAAGCGACATTTTTTTCTAACGAATAATTGCCATGTGCACCCGGGTCTTTTCCCCCATGCCCGGCATCAATAACAATAGTTTTAAATTTAAAAAGAGCATCAGGGGGATAACTATTTACACTGGATGGAATTGATAATAAAAGAGATAAGACTAATATATTATAGATAAGCACCCTTAAATTACTGACGTTTTTAATCATTGAAATATATAAGAGTGAAAAGATTAATTTGTTTGGTCTATTTTTTACTTCCGGTTTTGCTGCATTTAGGGCATAGTCCTGTTGCATATAATGTAAACCCTTCAGGTTTGAACCCGTTTGGAAGTTTTATGGGCGGTAAATTAAGTTCGTCAAGGCAGTATACATTTTTACACTGGGTGCAATTAAAATGCAGGTGTTCGTCATGGTGATGATTTTCTTCGCAATTAGATGAACACATCGCATAATTTGCTGTGCCATTTAAATCAAAAACCTTATGAATAATTCCTTTTTCTTCAAAAGCGCTTAATATGCGGTAGAGGGTTACCCGGTCTATATCATCCATTACATTCTCCAGATCTGGCTGAGAGGTAGCTACATTTTTTGTAGCCAGCAATGATAATACCTTTAGCCGCGGCGCAGTCTTTTTTAAATGATGCCGTTCAAGCAACGCTTCAAATTTTTTTGCAGGGGTATGTATCATCTAAATAAAATATTAAACGCAAATTTAGTAAGAATAATACCACATCAGGAAGGCTACCACTAAATAACCGGAAAATTGCCTTGATGATTATTAGTCGGCTTTTAATCAACATGGGGTATGTGACAGTGAAGTGAATGGCCGGTGTATCTGAAATTGAAGAAATGGGCGGCCGCAATAAGCAAACCTCCCACAGGTACAATGATTGCCTCGCGCCAGCTCCTTATAAATAAGTGCCCTCCTATGATTATTAAAAATCCCAAAATAAGCAAACAGAGCGGTAACAATTTATGATGTATCCGGAAATAGGAGGACCCAATGGCATAAAAACCGATAAGCAGCGCAAAAATTATCATACCCCACTCAAACCATGGGTTTGCTAAAAACCCTAAACCCAAAAGAGGTAAGCTTGTAATAAGGAATGGCACAGCGGCGCAATGAACAGCACATAATACCGAAGCTGTCATCCCAACATTATCAATTTTTGAGTTGTGTTTATGAAATCTCATACGGCAAAGATAAAATCAAAATGCAACAGTATTGCAATTGCAATTTCATTTTTTTTAATTAGGTTTATATTCAATTTATAATTCCTTAATACTCTTTCAATTATTACTTTTGCTTCGCTTAAATTAATGCTGGGTTATTATATGCCAACAACATTACTAAAGGAGAATTGGAAAGAAACATGGGAATCGCCATACAAACGGGGACAAATTATTATCAGCTCGCTACTTATGCTGATCATCGTTTATATACTCCCGGTTTTCTTTAACCATATTGAAAAAAGAAAAGGGATAAGATTGAATGATTGGCTATTAACACAGATTCCGCCTCATAATGTATCTGTATTGATTTTTGCTGTTATATGGGGAATGATTGTGTTTATCGTAATACGGGCCATTTATAATCCGTCAATTTATATTTATTATTGCTGGACATTGATTTTAGTAATTATAGCCCGGCTAACATGTATCAGCCTGGTTCCTCTTGC
>JAQNCM010000233.1 GCA_029237615.1 Mucilaginibacter sp. | reverse complement strand
CCATCACATTTCGTTTAACATATAATAATCGAATGTTTTTTCGCCCACTTCTTTATATGATCCTGCGTTAAGCTTATCCATTAAAGTTTCAACCAACTTTTTGTCTTTGCTATAAGTAATAGTTGCTTTCGGTATCGCCTTTGCTTTTACGTCCGGGGCCTTAAAAACTACATTTGAATTAAAATTAATTATATCTATAGGCTTGGCAATAAAAGTCACGTCGTCCTTGTCTGCGATTTGCTGTTCTATGACTTGTATTTCTTCGCTTTCCTTGCTGTTCTTTTCATAAATATAATCGATAATAGGCCTTGCCGCCTTAACCATTAAATTTAGAATATAATGGTAGTTTTCATTTTCAGTATTTAACCCTGTTTTTGAAGTGTTTAAAGGGAGTTTAAATGGATTATTTGCTATAAGAAATACCATTCCTCTGAATTCGTTAAACAATGAATGGTATTTGGGTAGCGAGGTCATATCATCTTTACTGCCTTTCCAGCCAGTGAGTTCGGAAATATCATTAGCCAAAATAAGGCGATTGTTACAAAACAGATTCCAGCCCCTTTCATTAATGGCATTTTTTAATCTTGTTCCCTTACTTGGTTCAATAAAACATATTACCCTGATGCTAATGCCATCATAATTATCTAATATCACAGAAGGCTTATAGTTATCGTCTTGGGAAACGTAAAGTTCAAGAGGTACTAATTTGTTGTTATTAATATAGATATCGATGTTATCTTTCATTATCAGACAATACGATCTTTTAATTGTTTCTATAAGATCGTTTATGAAAACATCACTATTTAGTTTATTACTGGTTTCGGAAGTTAGTTCTGACACACTGATTTTAGTATATGCTTTTTGATCTACCAAATCAATCTTTTCTGTTTCAAATGGAATCTCCCAGCTGTTATCATCTTTTTCCCACTCTGTTACATTTAAATCCATCAAAGAATAATCAACACCGTCATGGGTTTCCAGCTTTATTTTTTTTCCCAGTTTGAAAATAGAACGTTTTAATCCTATACCGTACATGCCGAGAGTCGGGTTATCCAGTTTATCGACTTTAGAGCCAAACCTGAATACTTGCTCTTTTAAAATATCTAATGCAATACCCCCGCAGTCGTCAAAAATTGAAAACTCATTTACATTTGCGATAATTTCAATTTTTCTTCTATCCTGAAATTTCTTACGGGTGTAGCTATCTATCGAATTGTCGATTAAGTCAAGGATTGCTGGTTTAAGCAAAACATCTTGGGTTAAAATATTAATAAATAACCTTTTAGTCGGATTAGCCTTGATCTTGTCAAAGTGCATTGCGGTCTATTTGAATGTGAAAAGTCTTAAGCGCTAGGTAAATATACTAATCTTATTGTTTGTTGGCATCAGTCCACACCTCTTTATCGATTACTTCGACAAACCCTGTCCAATGACTTGAGAAAAATGGAAATTTACTTTTTGAAAAATCCATATTTAATTGAGACATTTTTTCTCTATAAAAGTCAAAGTCTTTTATTTCACCAAATTTCTCCAATGACTTTTTAAAGCTCAAAATAAATCCAACTATTGATGTGACTGATAATAATTTACTTTCATCCTTTTTTGCAATAGTCCAGAAGTCCAAAAAATTAGTTTTTATTGCTTTAAAATACATTATCAGCGCATCTGAACTGAATTTAATATATTCATTTATAGCCTCCTGCGTGAAAGTATCTTCCGTTAAACTAACCTTCAGGTCACTTTGCCAATATTTGAATAACGTTTCCTTTTTGTCAGTGATTTCTAATAAATCTTTCAACGCATATGTAATTATTGTTGGCGTTTTTATTCCATCACCGTCTAGTGGCGAAAGATGGAATTTATCAAGAAAAGGTTCTGTACTATTTAATCTATTTAAGACAGAAATAGCTAAACCGACAGGAGAATTGGGTGCTTGCAGGTTTTGAATATATTGCAACAATGACGATTCTGCTTTTTTTTGTTTGCTGTTAATTTGCAAAAAAAGTTCGCTTTCAAATTTTCTCTTTTGACTTTCAGAAAACTTATTCTTATCATAGTAAAGCCCAGTCACTAGCAAATGTCTCTTCTGCCTTAGATTTGCAATCGATGGCTCTAACGGATCGCTTCCTTTGTAATGCCCATAAACTCTATGCTGCCCGTCAATAATACCAATGCTATTTATTTTGTAAGGTATTTTGATTTTGATATTTTCAATATTCACCGCCTTTGATAAGTCCTGCAAGGGCTCCCAATTATTGGAAGAGTTCTTTTTGAAAAATGAAACGTCATCGGGTATACTAACAATAATATTATCTATAAACGTTCTTTGATACTCGGCAAGGTAGCGCCTAATATTTTCAACTTTACCGGCATCAATTAAACGTTGGTAAAAATAATTGGCTCCTGAATCCCAGCTATCCTTTCTGAAAACATATGCGCAATCCATAAGATCCTCAGCTTTCATCAAAAAAGAAAATAATTGCACACCTTCAGGAAAACCTGAGCTTCTTTCTGGAATGATTACAGCAGTATCAATTGTTTTTTCATCAGTACCAGTTGAAGCTGATCCAATGTCGCTTAAATCAATGCCGAGATATTTATAAAACTCATTTCTAGCCGTAAATTTCAAGCAACCGACTATTCTGTTAAAGTATTTTAAAGTTTTCGAATCAAGATATTTGAAATCTGAGTATGCTTTTTTGAACTCGTCATCAAGCCGGGGCTCACTAACATAGATATAAAACAACTTATATTCGTTGTTATTGTATTTGTCAAATTTTGCAAACTTATCTGTAAACCTTGATTTGAAGTCATTTATGAGGTTATCTCTTTCTGATAATAACGCCGTGAAATAATCATATTTCTTTCTAAGGTGATCTTTATCAGACGATATTGTTTCTTCACATATAATAAGAATATTTTCAAATAAAAAAGCTGCGTCTAACTCGCTCTTAATCCCGCCATATACTTTATGAAAGTTGGCAACCTGAAGGAACTCAAAAGCCATCGGCCTAAAAACAGATAATAAGTCCTTATGAAGTTTAGTCTGTCTTCTAACTATTAACTTTTCAGTTGCTGACAGCACTTTCTTCTTTTTCTTTTTAGTTTTTTTTATAGACGGTTTAGGTGACATTTGGTGAATATTATTTCAATTTTAATGAAAAAATAGAATAAAAAATACTATGATTCAAATTGTTATCCTCATTAGCTAAAGCTTTGTAGTTAATTGTCGATGTGTAACTATAAATTTTAGGGGCAGTATATTTATAAAATGAGTATTCTTTTAAATTTATAGCATTAATAAATTCAGTGTAAGAAACAATTTTGATTTCGGGAGAAACCTTTGCTTGTCTAATTAGTTTTAATGTTGCATCAGTATAAGGTGGAATTTTAAGGTCTTTGTTATTTGTGATCAAAAACAATAAATATGTCGAATCATCATTATTAAGCGGATAGATAACGGGCTTGAAAAATTCTCCTGTATTACCCTCAAATATTTCTTCTACAATGACCGAAGTCACTTTATGAATCCGTAATACTTTATTTGTTTGCTTAAAGTCACTAATATATCCTTTATTAGCGTTCAGTTCAGCCTCTCTACCGTTCCAGTATTCTTGAGCGCCGCCTTTTATTTGTTTATCAAAGAGTTCTTTATATTCTTCATTAACGTCTATTCCTATCGCGTTCCTACCCATAATTTCAGCAAGGGCAAGTAAAGAACCTGATCCTGCAAAAGGGTCAAAAATGGTATCTCCTATTTTAGAAGATATTGTTAAAATTTTCTCAATTAGAGGGAAAGGTAGCGGGCAGAGATGTTCCTGACTATTATTACCCCATCCTCGTATTGCCGTCGTAAATGACCATAAATTTGATGGCGCCTTACCGTTCGGATTATATCTTTCCGGGTAGGTTTTCCACCATTTTTTCAAGTCGTTTATTTCTCTCACTTCGTCTATTGAGAAATAAAATTCCTGAGCCTTTGTAAAGAACAAAATATACTCAAACTGATTTTTAAAATGGCCATGACCATTCCACGGTAAATTCTTTTCCTTATCCCAAATTATGATTTCTTTGAGTAGCCATGTTTTGGCATTCTGGTTTTGAAGCGTTGAGACGATGTCAAACGGAAGGGTTTTGAGTACCCCGTCTTTTTTAAAAGTATCCACAATCAACCAAAAACTTGCTTTGTCCGAAGACAATTCAAAGCAATCCTGGAATACTTTACACACATCGTTTAGATATTCTTTATAATTGTTTTGTCCGAACCCTATCTGTAAAGAATTATCATTGTAGTTTAGCACATCAAAATATGGGGGTGAAGAAACGATCACACTTGGCCCTGCTAACTTGTTTTTCTCAAAAATCTGTTTAATGTTCCTTGAATCGCCAATAATATAATTTGAGTTTACACTCATAGAATTTAGTAAAATATAGGTTCAGTGTTTCAAGCCATTCTGATATGAAACAATCAACTAAAATAGGTTAAAGTAAATTCATACCGAATTTAATTGATCGATTTTTAAAAAAATCAATCAATTGGTACTTATAAATTAATAGATTGGTAATGTCTACGAAAAGAAGTCCCAACAAAATCACTGAAAAATTGGGTGTGAAATATATTCTGTCAATTGTTGAAAGCCATAGCTGCATATATCAAGCAATAGACTTAGAGAAGGACCAAGGTAATGACTGCTTTATTGAAATTATAGATAATAAATTACTATCCGTTGTCCGTAGTCTTTTGACTACGGATTGGCTATGCAGGTAGTTTATAACTACCGTAATAACAGAGCGGCATCGGCCTAAAAACAACCGATGAAGTTTAATTTTACCGGTTGTAGTCGGGGCTGTCATAAAAAGCAAGGGTTTTGACTGTTAACAAAAAACCAAAAACATAGGCGTCCGAAGTCGGAGACATTCGGACAACGGTATAATACTAAGGACAACCAGGCAAATCACAACTATACAGCCTCAATACCAACATTTACCAATGTTGTTTCAAATATAATCACAACGGGCTAGTCAATATCGTTTGTTTCCAGCTCCATATTTTTTTATAACGCTCTTTTTCCTCCGAACCCAAAAACGAGGTATCGATCATAGTGTTAACTTCACTATTCATTGAGGCAAACTTAGTTATACTATTCCGCCAGGCCCGTTCAGGAATTTGAAGACTGTTACCTAATATTTCAAAATCCTTAATAGTGATCTTTTTTTTCCGGGCATTCAATGTTAATGCTAATTCCTCATCGTCTGCCGGATTCAACAGGTTAACGTTTAACAAGTCATAGACGGGGCTTAAACAAATGCCGGCATCCGAATGTAAAAGAGAAAAGTTTTTGAGGTGCATATCATTATTCCCTGTTAAATAGGAGAATAAAACCAACTCGAAATAGTTAAGCGCGTCTAAACCCGTATTAGCGCAGTATTTTAAAATTAGTTTTCCAGCCTTTTCATACGAGCCCTTGTATTTGCTCCCGGTCAAAAATTCAGATAACTGACAAAAATCTTCTACGTGGATTTTTTTTCCTTTAACCCGGTCAAATCTTTTGGCAAGGTAAACCAGGCTGCCATCAGTAGCTTTTAGTAATGTATGCTCACATACCGGTATTTTAAACAAGGAGGCGAGGTGCATAGTCAAATCTTCGGTTTCCGGCATCATCGGGTATTGCTCTTGTTGCGGTTTCAGGATATATTCTCCCCAAAGGCCAACAATGGTAAGCCTTGTATTTTCTTTGCTTTTTTCTAAGGTAACCGATAGCTTAGGTTGCACACCCGTTACTGCAATTCTTGTATTAATTGTTTGTTCGGCCAATTCCTTTAACAATTGGCTATTTAGCTCCAGCGTTGGGGGAATAAGTATTCCAAAGAATTTCTTCGAGCATTTTTCATGATACGCCGCCTCCCCTGCATCCTGATAACAAAACCAACAATTTGCCATGATCTATTCGTTTTCGGGGATGATGGTTACTGCGCCAATAGTATCCCTGCATGTCAATAATAATAATTCAAAACGGTCATTGCGTTTAACTTTCCAATGGTCGGTTGCTAAATTTAACAACCAGCCTTCAGGGATCAAACCGTCAAAAAAAGCGAACAAGACCTTATCAGTATATGTTTTTTTTGATAAGGGCAACGTTAAACTAATAGGTTTAGCCGTTTCGTTATTCAAATATTCGGTGTCATAAGTAAATTCATAACCTTCATCGGTTTCGGCTACTATACCAGCAAGCCGATCCTGATAATATACCATTCCACGTTTACTCATCACCTTTTTGCTTTGTTACTACACCTAATTCCGAACCGAAGAGAGCCAGTACCTGGTTAACCTTATCCATTCTCAATGTTGCTTTTCCCTGTTCCATTTCTCTCACTACACGAAGACCTACACCTGCCTTATTAGCAAGATCTTCCTGCGTGAAATTAAATGCTTTTCGTTTTGATTTTAAAAAGTCAGACAACATATTTATACCCTTTAGGGTACAAATATAATAAGATTAAACATATTATACCCTATCGGTATTAATTTATATTCATGAATCCATTTATACCCTTTAAGGTATATGTAACCCCGTTGTCCATAGCATTTCGACTACGGATGGGCTATACAGATAGTTTATAACTACCTGTAATAACAGAGCGGCATCGGCCTAAAAACAACCGTGAATTTTTATTTTACCCGTTGTAATCGGGGCTGTCATAAAAAGCAAGTGTTTTGACTGTTAAAAAAAAACCAAAAAAACATAGTTATCCGAAGTCGAAGACATTCGGACAACAGGATACTACGGACAACTTGGTTTTGGTTGTTGTTTCAAATATACAGTTGTTCAAAGAATGAAAGCAAATCACAACCTTAAATGTATATTTGTATAGATAAAATGATGTGATACGATGAAAAATTTAGAACGGATTACACTTAACCCAGCTATTATGGGTGGTAAACCTTGTATAAGGGGTTTGCGGATGACAGTTGGAACAGTGATCGGCTTGCTGGCTTCTGGTCTTACAACGGAAGATATTTTGAAAATGTATCCTTATCTGCAACAGGAAGACATTATTGCAGCACTTGCATATGCTGCATGGCGCTCTGAAGAAATTGAAGTACCCCTTGTTATTGCATGAAAGTACTTATTGATATGAATTTATCTCCTGATTGGGTGCAGGAATTCAAACGCCATAATATAGAAGCTGTTCATTGGACGGCAGTGGGAAAATTCAACGCCCCTGATATTGAATTAATGGATTGGGCAAGAAACAATAACTTTATAGTTTTTACACATGACCTGGACTTTGGAACGGCCTTAGCGCTTACAAAAGCAGAAAAACCAAGTGTAATACAAGTAAGAACTCAAAATGTAACTATATTACATCTAAGCAAAATGGTGATAACCACAATTGAAAGTTATGCTGATTTGTTAGAAAAAGGCGCTTTACTCGTATTAGATGAAGATAAACAACGCATAAAAATACTTCCATTATAATTACCTTTTAACCCATTGTCCGTAAGTACTGTCATAAAAAGCAACAGTTTTGACTATTAAAAAACAACCCAAAAACATAGTCGTCCGAAGTCGGAGACATTCGGACAACGGCATCAGCATAAGACCAAGGACAACCGGAGACATGCGTACATCAGTATAAGACTAAGAACAACCGGTGAAGTTTAATTTTACTTGCTCGCAGCAGTTGATCCGGACTTCTTTTGCACTTCCAGCATCTTCGTAGCATACCGCTTCCCAAACTCATCAGCAGACGGACTGTCAAAATGCACGGTATCACCGCGGTGTGCCAGCCCTTCGGCAGTAGCTACGGCGGTGTAGGGCACCATTGCCTGCAACTTGGTCAATTCATTATTCATACCCGAAAACTCAGGCCGGAAGCGGCCCAGTTCGCCGGCTATAAAAGGAAGTTTGGGATCATTAACCAATGTGCGAAACCGTTCAATCAGTTCCTTTAACTGGGCAAGGTAAAGCGGTACTTGTTTGGGAGTTTTATTGGCTTCGCCCTGGTGCCATATTATACCTTTTATAACGCCATATTGCATGGCTATTTTTATGCGTAGCACCGCATCGTCATACGGATGGGTGTTTGTGGCTGCATCATAGGCGCCGGGCAGCCAATGCTCAATAGGCGTTCCGCCCACCGCGCAGGGAATAAGGCCAATCCTGGTTTTAGGGTTGTTGGCAGCTTTCGCCATCACTATTCCAAAAGCCAGTCCGGGACCTACAGCCGCATATGATTGATCAAAATGCAAAGGGTGTTTGGCTAAAACCCATTTATTGTCTTTATTAAGCATATACACCCTGCTGTCACCTGCATTTTTATACGCGTCAGTTATATATCCCCTGCCCGACATGTTAGATTGGCCTGCCAATATGTACAGCTCAAAATTGGGGTCGGGTTGTTGTTGCGCGTGTGCCAGCGATAAGCCAGCCGAAAGACAAACGGTAATAAGCAGCGTGTGGATTTTTATCATCATCAATTCTAAATCTATAGGTATTTACTAATATTAATCATCTTACAAATTCGCCCTCAACCCTCTAACTGGCCGAAGTTTCCTGCTTCGTCCTGAAATATGCCAGGCTTTCAGCTTAACCGCCCTAACGGCATTTACATCCGGGCACAACGATATCAATCGATTGAACGTCAGTCAATTAATAAAAACAGGGTGGATAAAAGTGGATAACGTGGATAAAAATTCACTATCCGCCACCGCATTCCGCAGATACCGCCTGGTTTTGCAGGGTCAGCTCATTTGCAATCTGCATATCCGCACATCCGCACATTTGCACATCTGCACATCCGCATATTTCACACCGAAATGCAACATTTTTAAGCGCGGCATCGTTACATTCCGTATATTTCAAACTTTCATCAAACTTTTCAGTCAAATAAGCTAATGCAAACAAATTTAACTAATGCAAACAAATTGTTGAGTTTGTAATAGAATTAGTACGCAAGTAAAAAACAGGATATTCGATAGCATGAAACAAAAAGTAGCGTTGGTATTGTCTGGTGGTGGCGCCAGGGGAATTGCACACATAGGCGCCATCGAGGAGCTGGAAAGACGGGGATTTAAAATAACTTCCATTGCCGGGACATCTATGGGAGCGCTGATTGGCGGCGTATATGCGCTGGGGAAAATGGAGATTTATAAAGACTGGCTTTTGACACTCGATAGAATGAAGGTGTTTAGGCTGGTTGATTTTACCTTTAGCGGACAGGGTCTGGTTAAAGGCGAAAAACTGTTTAATAAACTGCGCGAGCTGATAGACGATGCATATATTGAAGATTTAAAGATACCTTATGCAGCCATTGCAGCAGATATCATCAATAAAAAGGAGGTGGTTTTTACCAAAGGAAGCATGCTGGATGCCATCCGCGCATCTGTCGCCATCCCTACTCTTCTTACCCCGGTGCGGACCAAAGATGGGATACTGGTTGACGGAGGTGTAATAAACAGCCTGCCTATTGAGCATGTAAAAAGAACTGCAGGGGATATTTTAGTAGTGGTAAATGTAAATGCACCCATCCCATTTGAAAGGCCACCGGTCCCTGAAAACGGCACTTTAAGCAAACCGTCTGTTTACCATGAAAAGCTCAGGGACTTTTATGACTACCTGCATAAGATCAACCCCGGGAGACACGAAGAAAAATTTGGTTATTTTGATATTATCAATAAAACCATGAGTTTAATTACCTATCACACCGGCCAGTTGTCGCTGGAAAAGTATAAGCCAGACATGCTTATCAGCATATCCCATGAATCCTGTGGCACCTTTGAATTTTACAAAGCGGAAGAAATGGTAGCAGCGGGCAAATGCGCAGCCGTTAAAGGTTTGGAAGTGTATGAAGAACAGAGATCAGGGGTTAGGGGTTAGAGATTAGTTGGAAGAATTAGAAAAATTACCAGGAGAACATTTATTAAACGATAAAAATTGAAAACCTGCAGGAATTTGTGTTGTTTGCTTATGGACAACACAAAATAAATCCAATAACCGATACGAAACGTAAATAGCTATTAACGGTGAGTTTTAAACTAACAGGAGCGCCATATTAAGAAAACGACCGTTATAATTAAATCGAAAAATACTTTATTTGTAATTTATAATAATTTCCACCGAATAATAAATTAAAAAAAGTAAAGTTTAATTTATTACCAATCACTGAATTAAATTTTTAAGTACGATGAGAAAAAAATACCCCTGCAAAAGTTTATTGTTTATTTCAGCTTTCTTTTTATTGTTTGCTGTAGCATCATGTAAAAAAGATAATAGTAACGGAAACAAGGTTGCTACCCCCACTACAGCAAACCCTACCAAACTCGCGTTAATTGAAACCGACTCTTCTATTTATAAATTACTGCTGATAAATATTAAAAACATTGGCACGCAAACCTATAATAATCAGCTGATATTTGATACCGGTTCTGGCGGTATGGTGATTGACGCCAATGGCATCATACCTGCGTCTATGATAACCAGCTCAGGCTTTAATTTTACGGGGGATTCAACAGTTGTAAATGGCATTACAATCACCAGCCAGGCATCTATGGTTGCATATGGTGCTAACACAAGTACCACAGATAGGGTGTACGGTAACCTGGCCTATGCGTCGGTAACCATTGGCGACCAAAATGGTAACGTTGTAATTAAGCGGCTGCCATTTCTTTTGTATTATAAAGCAATTAACGGACAGGGCGTTCAATATAGTCCGCATCAATATGATACTTTTGGCGTATCCGATGAATATGATATCACTTTTGCCAACAATGCTTTTATCACCAGCCCGTTCAGCTATTTCGAGCCGGGTACCGGGCTTACCAAAGGATTTAAGATGGCGGTACTGTCTGCCTCGAACTTCTCCTACCTGGGAAATTCTGTTGCCGGTGCTATAACTTTAGGCTTAACATCTTCTGATCTTTCATCAGCATCCGGCTTTGTGATGAACCAGCTTACTTATTATGCCGGGGATGGCTATGCTCCTGTTATACCAACCTCTATAACCTATAATAATAAAAGTTTTACAACCGATGCTATTTTTGATACAGGTACAGAACCCTACAGTTATATTGAGGACCCTACTGGCCCAACCACAGCTACGCTGCTGCCATCAAAAACTCCGGTATCACTTGCCACTCATTCGGGATTTAATTATACCTACACAACCAGTGACGCGGATAATTTAACTTATGTAGAAAATCCCAAAACATCAGGCGGGACCGTCTCTATTTTAAGCCTCGAATTCTTTTTAAACAATGAATATTTGCTGGATTACACCAATCACAGGTTAGGATTAAAAAATAATTAAACAAGCCAATAATCCGAAAAATAACTATTTTCAATGGGTTACATTTTCACTTTAAGGCTTATCGCATAATAGGATTGCTGTTTAAAATTAGTCGTGGGATCTTCCCCGTTAACAAAATCCAGACCCACCGCAGCAAACTTGCGTTTATCAGTACTCTTGATAAAAACATATTTAATGCCTGCGGTAAAATACTCATGCCCATTATAAGCCATCTCCTTCACACTTTTGCTAAAATCCCTGCGGTACTGATAATCCACGCCGAGGACAATGCGGCCTGCCATGCTATTGTTGGTGGGAAACAGGCTTATTTGCGGATTAATCCTTAACAAATAGCGATAGATGTGTCCGCTTGCAGAATCTGATTCGGCTTTTGTCCGGTTTTCGTGTTCAACGCCAACGTAAGGTGTGTATTGAAAATCAAAGGCATCACCCGCTGTAACTATCTGGTTTGGTACTATAAACGAAAAAAAGCCAAAATGCTGTCCCTTGAAATCTGCCGTAAAATAGACATTACCGCGCATGGAATTATTCCCCTTCGCTCTATCTTCATTATACTTTTCAGCAACGATGAAAACCGGCGACCAAATTGGGCTGCCCATCCTGAACGTAGTGGTTTGCCATTGTAAAGACAATCCCACTTCCCGGCTATCCTGTTTCTTCTTTATTAAAGTATTTTTATGAAACTCAATGTACGGGTCCAGCGTTATTATTTGCGGGGCCTTTCTCAGCAGGTTATAGCCGAAGGCTGCATCTGCCGCCCACGAAGCGTCAGCATCTTTTGGTTTGTTGAATGTGAACGAGGCCGGGTCAGCTTTGTCATTCTTGCTGCCAAAAGATTTTCGCAAGCTAAAGGGGTCCTGCGCCTGTATGTTCATTGCTATCAGCAGCCCCGCTACTAATAGCACTAATGGTAAACTTTTCATTTTTTACCTGCTATTAATTTAACACAGTCATTGATTGTGGACAAATTACTACATTCCCCACCGGTTATCGTTCCGCTATAATGCAATGCATCCACAATATCCTGGAAATAACCCTTAAGCTGATCAATTTGCAGGGCCGTTAGCTTTACGTCTGCTGTCAGATCCTGGTGATCGGCAGAAGCCGCCATGTCTTGTATGTCAGAAAGCGGTTTACCGCTGAGGTCGGCTAAGGCCTTACATACCTCTTGAAGAATGTGATCGTTGTCATTTAAAAGACCAACTGCTTTTTCAAATTCTGTCTTAAGCGTTTCACTGCCCGACTGCAGCACAAAATCAATAATTTCTGCAAAGTCGTCATCATTGAGATTTAGTTCAATTTTTTTCATTGTGGTAGTTAAAAGTTTAGTTTTGATTAAATAAATTAATTATTAAATCTAATCACTTAATTTTTAATACCGTACCGAATTTCTACGTTATTTTAATATAGCGTTAAAAAGGTCTGCACTGTTCTGCTATTATTGATATAAAACACCGATGATGAAATCAGTGTGCTCTGAAAACAAGATCATGACGTAACAAAGGAAACACTGAATGCTGCGG
>JAQNCM010000231.1 GCA_029237615.1 Mucilaginibacter sp. | reverse complement strand
ATCATTATAAATGGCTTATGGTCATACCATAGTTATGCTACCTGGAATGCGGTTGATGCTCTTAGAAAAAGTTCAACAAGTAAACTGCCCCGACTGCTGGTAATGCCGCATGGTATGTTAGACCCCTATTTTCAGCGTGCAAGGAATCGTCGTTTAAAAGCCGTAAGGAACAGGATCTATTGGAAATTACTAGAACAAAAAGTAGTTAATGAGGCAGACGGGTTGTTGTTTACCTGTGAAACCGAATTGGTATTGGCGCGGGAAACCTTCACGCCTTACTATCCGCGTTACGAATATAATATAGGCTATGGCATACCGCCGCCCCCGGTTTTTCATTTTAGAATGTCTGCGGCTTTTTCAAGTCATTGTCCAGGGTTGGATGAGGAGGATTATCTGCTGTTTATAAGTCGTATTGATCCCAAAAAAGGAATAGACTTGCTAATTTCTGCCTACATACTATTGCATAAAGAATTTATAGCCGCGAAGAAAAAAATGCCAAAGCTGGTAATAGCAGGGCCGGGAATAGATACACGTTTTGGAAAGGAATTGAAGCAGCAGCTGGAAAATGCGCCGGATGTGAAGCCGCATGTTATTTTCACCGGGATGTTGGATGGAGATGCAAAATGGGGTGCATTTTATGGTTGCCAGGCATTTGTATTGCCAAGTCACCAGGAAAATTTTGGCATAGCAGTAGCCGAGGCATTGGCCTGTGGTAAGCCGGTATTGATATCTGAGGAGGTGAATATTTGGCGGGAAATTATGACAGAAGGAGGGGGCATAGTAGAAAAAGACAACTTAACAGGAGTTTTGAACATGCTGCGGGAATGGCTTAATATGTCAAAAAAGAAACACGCCGAGATGGGCGACAGGGCCCGGACGACTTATCGAAAACACTTTACAGTATCGGGTGTAACGCAAAAATTAAACGACGTAATTAGAAGTTGAACCTATAGTAACGTATTTTATTCTTTTATAAAGCTATTTAAAGTAGCGAGATTCTTTACGGCTTCGCCCATGGTGTTATTGAAATATACATACACTGTTTTTTCATCTGTCTGCCACTCTCTGATATAAGAGGCATATTCTGCTAAAAAGTCGTCAGTGTAACTGCCGCGGTAACCCCCTTCCGGCCCGTGAAAGCGCAGGTAAACAAAATCACTTCCAGCTTCCAAAAGGGGAGTAGCAGATGCAGGCAGGTCATGGATCACCATACCCATCCTGTAATGTTCCAATAATTGATAAATAATATCCTGGTACCAGGTACGGTTGCGAAACTCCACCGCAATACGCCAGGAATAATGCGTGTTTTCTTGTTGCAGGTATTGTAAAAGGTTTTCGAGCCTTGTAAAATTAAATGAAAACGCCGGTGGAAACTGCACCAGTAAACACCCTTTTTTTTTGCCCACTGCCGAAATTGTTTTCACGAAATGAGCTATCGTTTCGGGATTAAAACTCAATTCTTTGTTATGGGTGATGCCCTGCCATAGCTTAAAGGTAAACCGGAAATCATCCGGCACTTCTGTTGTCCACTTTTCGAGCGTTACGCCCCGGGGGATTTTATAAAAAGAACTGTTCACCTCTACGCTGTTAAAAAGGGACGCGTAATAAGTAAGCCGGCTTTTATCCCGGAAATGTGGAGGAAACATACTTTTATTGGGAACCGGCAATACAACATTACTGGTCCCGGCGTAAAAATGACCCTTATCACCAGGCAATAATTCCATCAGGTTAAACGGTTTTGTCTGTTAGTTGCAAGGATGATGCCAGCCGGTAATGCAGCCCGGGATTTTTTTTTAATTTATATTTTATAGTAGCCGCTAATAATGTAACTTTTAATTAAAGAACGTCGTTTAAAAAGTATGAACAGAGTAGCAAAAGTTTTTATAGCATTCTGCGTATTCCTGCTTGGATGCATCATTGCAACGCACCCTGAAATACCTTCTCAGGATTCGTTTTTAAATCCTGTGGTGCAGGCTATAGGCTTTATTTTTATGTTTTCAGGTGGTTTGTATGCATTCTTGAAAATGATCCGGCCGTTTATTTATTAGGGTGCTCATATCCTGTAAAGTAAATTTCCTTCGCAAGAAGCATTCTACCTCAAAAACGTTTCAGCCTACCATGCTTGTCTTACAATTAAGTTATATATTAAAGGGGCATTATATAAATATAGCCGGAATAATAATACATAATATCTTAAAAAAACCTTCGCCCCAGGCTGCCCTTCGCTCGCTACCCGCCGTCTTACATGGACTAACTTTGACCTGAAATTGGATAGCATCCTGTTTTATACTAAACAAAACGATTTTTTTTTAATTACCCGGTTACTTATAAAGGGACCGAATCGGTTAATTAAGCTTAAAAGTTAAGGCCACATACGTGGCGTTCAAATTACCCACCCAACCGTAAACTTTCTGCCTAAAAGACTAAATAACCATAATATTAATTAAAAATTAATATCTATCAATGGTGTTGGTTAAAACACAATAAATTGTTGATTATTAGAGCTAAAAGCTCTAATAATTTAAAAACCGTTGATAATTGCTTTTCGTTAATAATATTAATCTATTATAAAGTGTATTAACCAATTATAATATAAATTAATCTAATAATTATGAAAACAGAAATTTCCACAAATTTAAGCAATGCAAATTTGCAGCGAAGGGCATTTTTACAGTATGCCGGTGCAAGTGCAGCGGCCATTGGTTTGCTCGCTGCAGGATGTAAAAAAGATCTGGCAGCCGTAGCAAGGGAAACCAAAAATGGTATTGATATTGGCTCGGGTGATTTTGCCATACTGAACTTTGCTTATGCGCTGGAGCAATTAGAAGCGGCATTTTATATCAAGGTGCTTACAAGCCCGTACCAGGGAATTACAGACAGCGAAAAAATGTGTTTGATGGAGATATGTGAGCACGAGGTTATCCACAGGGAATTTTTTAAAGCCGCGTTAGGAACACATGCTATTCCTTCTTTAACGACTGACTTTTCAAAAATTGATTTCACCAGCCGTACCGCTGTGCTGGGCGCAGCCAAAGCATTTGAGGATACAGGTGTTGCTGCATATGATGGAGCCGGTTACCTGATTCAAAACACAGATTACCTAACCATTGCCGGGAAGATTGTATCAGTTGAAGCAAGGCACGCCGCTTACATTCGTAACCTGATCAAATTCGGTGATTATGCAGGCCCTGATGTCGTTGATTCAAACGGCCTGAATAAGGCGCTGACCATTGCAGATGTGTTAGCAATTGCCAATACTTACCTGACAACCAAAGTGAGTGCGTCCAACTATAATTACACAGCTTAAAATCCTTTATCATGAATTTATTTAACATTATAGAAGAAATAGAAAAAGTTGATCCGGAATTTACCGAACGTATAAATCCCCGTCGTGCAGCGATCAAAAATATAACCAGCTTTGGTTCAAAAGTAGCCATTGCTTCATTACCGTTTGCTTTAGGTACTATGTTTAAAAAGGCCTACGGCGCAAGTACAAGTTCTGCCACCGCTTCAGTAACCGACGTTTTAAACTTTGCTTTAACACTTGAGTACCTGGAATCTTATTTCTATAACCAGGGTACTGCTTCCAACGGATTGATCCCTGCAGCTGATGGCAGTTATATTGCAGATATAACCAATGATGAAAATGCTCATGTGACTTTTCTTAAGGGAGTGATCACGTCGTTGGGTGCTACGCCCGTTACTTCCCCTACCTTTGACCTTACTGCAGGTAACGGATCAGGAAAGGGACCGTTTGCTGATGTTCTTTCAAATTATCAAACCTTTTTGGCAGTTGCAGAAACGTTTGAGGATACCGGTGTTCGCGCTTATAAAGGACAGGCACCAAACCTGGCCGGAAACCAGGTTGTGCTGACAGCAGCTTTGTCCATTCATGCGGTTGAGGCACGTCACGCTTCGGCTATACGTCAGTTGCGGACCAAAAAAGGATTTGCTTCGGTAGCTCCGTGGATAACCAGTACTACTTCGAATGGTAATGATACCGGTATTAGCCTGGTTGACGCTAACTACAAGGGTGAAAATAACTACATCCAGGCCGGTATAGACCTTACCACGCTTCCAAGCGGTGTACCTGGTCAAAAGGCATCTGTAGCATCTGCAACAGCAGCTTTTGATGAGCCGTTGGGCATGGCAGATGTGCTGGCCCTACTGGTAGGTACATTCATCGTTCATTAAATAACCTGAGTTTGGGATAGGCATCTTGTCTATTGGCCCCACCTAAATCCTCTCTCCAAAAGGGAGGACTTTGACTGGCAAAATGGTATTTTTTCTTAATAGCCCTTCTCTTTTGGAGAAGGGATGGGATGAGGGCACCTAATTGCTTATCCCGAACTCACATTAAATAAAATTAATTGATATAGTAAAGCCCGGCATCTGTAAGATAGCCGGCTTTTGTATAAACAGGAACAATTGGTTAGTAACGTTATTAGTTTCATTTTACCATACATCCTTTTTTAACAAGGAGACTATCAAGCGTTATGGTAAAACGTTTTTGAGCACCTTTATCACCATATGGAATCAATGAATCCAACTGTAAACGGATATTGTCAGCGAGTGAGAGACTTGCTTTTAGCAACGAGTCTTTTTGGCGCATATATTTTTTTAACCTGTCCTGCAAACGATGTGAATCGCTTCTGAAGTTTACGCTTGTCAAACTGTCCTGCGTAAACCGGATATTGTTAGCCAGTGCGAATCTTTGTTGCCTTATGATAATGGCCCGGCAGGTTCTTTCGGCTAATTGATCCAGCTTTGCATTGTGGATGACAGCATCATGATGGGTAAAAGAATCACGTTGATGACACGAGCAAATAATCATAGCCATTAGTAAACAAGTAACAATCTTCATAAATTCATTACCTGATATTTGTGGGCCAGATTATCATTTTGTTCACATTATCGCCCACCATACGGCCAAGCTTTAACCCTTCTGTGTTATCGGCACTGTAGTGAATGCCCCCGTAAAATCTCGAGTTGGCGCACTCAAGGGCCATATCATTAAAGTTGGAATAGTGACGGGTTGAAAATCCATACTGGAGCTGGCTGTAATCGGTAAAATCATACTTCCCGCTGCCATCAGTGAACAGGTTAGTGAATATTATGGTACCCGCTCCTGCCTCATACGAATGCCCGCTGGAATAAGCAGGAAAGGGAGGTGTACCTATAACAGTAGTGTATTTGGGATCGATATATTTTTTGATATAACTAACCGGCCGGATAAGCACATATTGATATTTACCTTTCCAGCAACTTATAAAAGCATCATTCTCTGCAATAGCAAGCTTGGCAAAAGCAACGGATGCTTTTTCGAGCGTTGCATGGTTTTCTTTTAACAGCTGAATCATGATATTAAAGGTGTGACCGGTAGGAGTGCAGGTATTGAATGGATCATCCGCCCAGAACTTTACGATTTCTACCTGGTCTGCCGTGTTATTTTTTACCTGGTTATAAACATCCATCGCCATTGCATAAAATGCGGAACCGGGATCTGTTGAATAAACCGTTGGAGCCGGAGGTGTCACACTGCTCACATTGGCAGCTATAAACGGGCGGTTACTGCCCCATTTAGGGCTCACAGGGTTTGGAACAGCAGGATTTGTGGGTACCCAACAGTAATCCACCGATGGTAAGCTATATGGCAATTGAAAAGGATCAAGATAGGATTGGTGCCCGCCATCGGTGGTGGAGGCCTGGTAAATGGTGGCCGCTACATCTTTCCCATATTTTACCGATCTGTTTATTACGTCTGTGTTCACACCTTGTGATAAATTAGCCAGGTTGGCATTCTCGGTACTGTCAATTGTTGCGCGGTTTGCGGCTGAGAGATTCAAATCAAACATATCACGCATTATATCAGCTATAGCAGCGTTTGAGCTGATGGCCCAGTTATATTGGTTGGTTGAATTTGGTTTGGGAACAGCCGACAGGCCATTTACCTGGCCGGATAAACTCAATGCACCAGGTATCCCATTTACCACCGATTCGTAAGCAGCTATCCCTACATAACCGTACGCTCTTGCAGCCTGGGGAGGAAAAAAGCCCTTTGTGTTTTTGGTAATGGTACACATCAGCGAAAAATAATTTCTTATCTGGTCGCTGGAAAATGTATTTGTCGCACCTGATATGGAGAGTGTGGAAACGATTTTGTTGTTATCCTTATGACAGGAAGTTACAAAGACAATTAAAATCAATAAGCTGAGAACGTAAATTTTTTTCATTGGCGTTAAAAATTAAGTTGATTATTAACAGTGTAGAAAAAAAATTGTTTTGAATTAGATATTTGTAACTCAAAGATCAATGTCTTGCTCGATAAACTTTAAAGCTTTGGGCTGATGGTGACATTGTCTGTTAGAACATAATCGGCTCCATTTTTTCAGATATTTTTCCTTAACAACTGCCCTTAATACAATCAAGAAGCTGATTATACTGCGTAATTATTTTGAGTAAACGCTGCATTCAAAGTTTCAACTGGTTAAAATCATATAAATTCAAGGTTGTAATTGCCACTACTCCTGCCAAGCCGCGTTTATAATTATCTTATTCCTAACGTTTTAGATGGCCGTCGAAGTAATATTATACAAACAATATTAAAAATATATTGTTCAAGCTAATTGCCGGTCAATATTTGAAATAATATTATCACAAACATTATATACTTATTATCCCATGCATTAAATCCTTAACTATGAGAAAAACCTTTACTTTACTAGTACTCCTCAGCTTTGTAATTGCATCGGTTGGTAATGCACAATCTTACCGTGCGCCCCA
Source organism: Mucilaginibacter sp. (assembly GCA_029237615.1). Lineage (GTDB taxonomy): Bacteria > Bacteroidota > Bacteroidia > Sphingobacteriales > Sphingobacteriaceae > Mucilaginibacter. Next base: position 850 of record JAQNCM010000231.1, on the reverse strand, counting down.
GGATACAGCGAGGACAAAACGGGCGCCCAATGAATCACTCACAAAGGATTCATTAAGTACACAACCGCTAAAAGCTGATTCCCGGCTGATTGGCTGTGCGATAAAAGCAGCAACGATGCTGAAGGACACCACCAAATTTGATAACAAAAAAGGTATCCCCCTTGATCAACTATTTAGCAACGACGACCTTAAGTACATTGCCGACCAGGGTGTTAGCGGTGCGGTAGCTCTATTTGATCTGATAAATCAAAATCTGCCCAATGGCGAGTCGATTGCTTTTAAAACAGACTCTGTCGAGAAAATTATTACACCTAACAATCCCCTGGTATTAAAAAATCTCCGGGCAATGATCTCCGATAAACCCGCTACTATTAATGAGCCGCAGTGGAAAGAGAATGTTTACCAGGCATATGTAGCCAGGGATTATGGTACCCAGTTGTTTAACACCATCACCATCACATCAGCAACACGGGAAATTCGCGAGAGCTCTTCGCTGGAAATCATTGATTTTGATGGTAACCCAGTCACTTTAAGAAAGATCTCGGCACGAAATAAAACTGAACAGGCGGCGGTCGCTGATTTCAGGGAACATACTTTTCCAAATAACCGGATTTCTAAAGCAAATGCAAATGAAAATTACCGAAGGGCATTGTTTGAGTTAATGAAGTTACAGGAAAATGATATCAGCCACCACCCTGAAAGTAAAAGACTTTTAGCTGATTTGGCCAATGATTTACGGCACGGCCAGGAAAGTAATGTCCTGTTTGCTTTAAAAAGCAGTCACTTTTTTAATGCCAATGTACCCGGTAACCTGGGCCCGGTGCTGCTAACGGAAAGTAAGGTTATTAAT
>JAQNCM010000216.1 GCA_029237615.1 Mucilaginibacter sp. | reverse complement strand
TTGTAAAGATAACCTTTAATACTAAATATGCACAGTTTAACGTTTCATTTTAAAACACTGACTATAAGTGGCTTGAAAATGCATTTACATTTATGCAATAATAAATACACCCTGATAACAATTTTTTGACAAAAAAGATTTGGTATATTTGATTTATAATCTTATCAATATGGCCATATTCGGACCTTCAATTTTATCGGCACTATTTATTGGCTGGGTTTTGTACAGGGCATTCATAAAAAAAGATCTCAAAAAACACAAAAACGAAGTATTTGGTGGTTTCTTTTTTATGGCTGTCTGGGCATTACTATATATTGTGCTTACAAATATTAGCTAATCAAATTAGTAGCAATTATGTTTTATTAAACAATAATTGTAACTTTAAATTAATACTCTACGATTATGAAACCTTTGATTTCTTTTGGGCTGATACGTTCCGTTGGTATGCTGTTTCTATTCGGAAGTATTGTTTTAAAGCAGCTAATCGCTATCCCAGAGCTTCTTTATGGCTTTTTTATAGGTCTGGGTATTGTTATGATAATTGGCTCCTTTATCAAAGAAAGAAATGTAAAGCAATCTGATAACTAATCTCAATTATATTGGCTTAATATTTGCCTTTCCCCCGTAAACTAAATTATGCCGGAGGGGCCATCCATAGTTATTTTAAAAGAAGCTGTTCAGCAGTTTAAATTTGAAAAGGTAATTGCTGCCACAGGCAATAGCAAAAAAATAGATGCTTCGCTGCTCGAAGGCCTTACTATAACAGATTTTAAAAGCTGGGGTAAACACTTTTTAATCTGCTTTTCCAATTTTGCCATTCGTGTTCACATGATGATGTTTGGCTCCTATAAAATTAACGAAGATTCCGGCAAGCCTGCACGGCTGCACCTCAAATTCAAAAATGGTGACCTTAATTTTTATAATGTCTCCCTCCTGCTGATAAACGAACCGCTTGATGAGGTTTATGATTGGTCGGCTGATGTGATGAATCCGTTGTGGGACGCAAAAAAAGTGGTCAAAAAAATGAAAGAACAACCGGACTTATTAGCCTGCGATGCTCTTATGAACCAGCAATTGTTTGCAGGTGTTGGTAATATCATTAAAAACGAAGTATTGTTCCGAACAAGAATCCACCCGCTTAGCCTTATAAACCGCCTTCCGCCTAAAAAAATAAAAGAACTGATTGCCGAAGCCGTCAATTACAGTTTTGATTTTCTGAAATGGAAAAAAGAATTTACGCTTAAAAAGCACTGGCTGGCCTATCATCAAAAAATGTGTCCGCGCGACAAGGTTCCTTTCCTTAAAGCCAATACCGGGAAGGGTCGCCGAACAAGCTATTATTGCCCGGTATGCCAGGTATTATATAATAAAAATCTATAAAATCTCATCATATCAACCCGGTAAAACGCTGATAACCTGTTGATATTATTAAAATTAAAAAATAATAATTTATTTAGTAAATAAGCAGCGTTATTATACAATAACTAAAATATTAGTTGATATAGCTCGTTCATCTGTTTTAACTTAAAAACCAAAACAATGAACAAACATTTTATTTTAATCGCTGCGCTTTTATTGGGATCATCTATCCTAAAAGCACAAACCTCGCAAGGAAACCAAACCATTGGCTTTAATTTTTCCTTTAATCACAACAATTACAATAGCGTTGCAATTAACCCGTTCGACAAGTCGGTCACGGATAACAGCAGCCGGATAAGAATTTTCAATATAGGCCCGAGTTACAGTTATTTTATTGCTGATAAGTTAGATTTGGGCGCCAACCTGTTTTATTCATCAACTTCATTAAGTAACACCTCCAATGGTTATGACCCTGTTAAACAATACAATAATACCTATGGCGGATCCATATACCTGAGGAAATATTTTCTATATGCGAACAAAATTGGCTTTCGTACAGGGTCTTATGTCAGTTACTCGATCGCGAAAATGAACGACACCTACGTCAATTCGCCAAACTATATGAGTACGACGAATAATTATGGAGCCGGTGTAAACCTTGAACTGGTGTATTTTCCATCCAATCAAATAGGTGTTTCGGCTATGGTTGCCAACCTGGGATATAACCACTACCAGACCAATAATTATAACCAGGGATCTGCAAACGGCGATAATTTGAACTTTAGTTTTGTTAATTGGTTAAATCTCTCGGTTTCGTACGTGTTTGGGGATAAATAATCAGTTAAGCTCATTAAAAAACATTCAGGCGAAAAACTTCGCCTGAATGAAGAAGAGCGGGTGAAGATCATATGAGACCCCGGACAAAGTCGACAGGATGATATTCAAATGTCAAAATGTGCTATACTAAACAGTCTTCTTTCCTTGTAAACAATTTAAAAAATAAATTTAAAAAATTGTAACCTTTAAATATTCTGTTCGTATAAAAGCATTCATTGAGCGCCCTGCTCATCAATAATTTATCAAATCAAAAAGATCCTTGGCGCGAGGCCGGGGACCTTTTTACTACAACGAATATAATAATAACTTTAGCAATACCAATTCCGTATAAAAGATTAGTTTAGTTAAATGGTTTATAATAAGGATTATGTTGGATGGCCGGAAAGAAATTTCCGGCTTTCTGTTTTATAATTCTGCTTCAATTCCACCCGATAAGTATTCTCCCACACATCTCAAACTTTCGACTCTGGGCTTCTGACTTTGAACTTAAGACTTTTGTCAAACCAACGCCGCAGCTATTTCTTCAAAACCTTTTTCCCTTGCCAGATCGGCCGGTAGCTTGCCGCCCTCCATACGGACGTTTACATCAGCGCCATGCTCCAAAAGCAGTATCAGCAGGTCGATATTCCCATTTTGTGCGGCCGAGTGCAGTGCGGTTGCCCCTGCCTGTTGTTTCACATTAACCTGCGCGTTGTTTTCTATCAGCATACGGGCAATCTGTGTATAATTGCCGGCACTGGCGGAGTGCAGGGGATATACCCGGAAACCATTATTTGAAGGAAGATTGACATCAGCGCCTTTTAAAACCAGGTATCGTGCAATTTCATATTGTCCAAAATAGCATGCAAGCCCCAGGGGCGTAAAGCCGTCTTCTGCATAAAAATTAATTGCTTCCGGGTTGGTATGTATAAGGTGGGCAACCACATCAAATTTCCCGGCAGCCGAGGCCTCGAACAAGTTGAGGTCGTCAACATACTTCAGCAGCAGTTCTGTTACTGCAGGTAATTTGTAATAACATGACAACATAACCGCCGAAACCTGGTGACTGGTACGACTTTTTGCCAATGCCGGGTTTTGCTTAAGCAAGGCATCTAAATTAACCAGGTCTGCCGACGTAATATATTGTTCCAGTTTCTCAACACTCATTTTTACGCTTTTTCGATGGTATTTAAGATAAATGCAGCTGCAGGCAAATTTTTAAATTAAATTTACGTTTGAATTCAATATTACTAAAAAATTAAATATCAAGGTAAATAAGTTGTTTAATCTATTAACTTTATATTTGTACATTAAGCGTGTTAACGAGGATGCCGGTAAAAGGAAATCAATTTAAATCAAATACCTTCAAGCAAGAAAATCAGCCCAAACAGCCATCTTCAAAGGCCGACAGGGAACGGCCTGTAAGGCAAAAGTCGGAAGGATTGCGCCCTTCTGACCTGGTTAATGCCAAAACATTAAAAATCTCCGGACTTTTCTTGCTGTTACTTTCCGTCTATTTCATGGTCGCCTTTACATCTTACCTGTTCACCTGGCAGGAAGATCAAAGCTATGTTTCGGCTGCAAATGGCGGGTGGCACAACCTGTTTAAAACCACGCAGGAGTTAATGGATAATGGCGTAAAAAATCCTATTATTGAAAACTGGGCGGGCAAACTTGGGGCACTTTTATCAAACCAGTTTATTTACGAGTGGTTTGGTGTGGCGTCATTCCTGTTTGTTTTTGTTTTTTTTGTGACAGGATATCGTTTGCTTTTCAGGGTAAGCCTATTTTCAGTAACAAAAACATTGGCCTACTCCTTTTTTAGCCTAATATTTTTATCGATTGCCATAGGGTTTTTCCACGCTTTTATTGCCGATACCCCAAATTACTTTGAAGGTGCGTTTGGTTACTGGAGCAACCGCTTGCTGGATGCGCAGATAGGACAGTCGGGCACCGGGGGCCTGTTGATTTTCGCTACACTTACACTGTTGGTTGTTGCCTATAATATTGATTTTAAACTGCCCAAACGAAAAGAAAAAACACTTGAAACGCCCCCAGTCGGCGATATTATACCGGAACCTGTTGACCTGGCCGATGAAGAAATATCCCTGCCTGTAGAATGGCCCGGCCGCCTCAACAAGGTCAAAGGCTCCGCAGAAAACATGGTAAAATCGGAGCCGCTTAAACAACAGCCGCTGGTGCAAAACCCTGTATTTCATGAGCCGTTGGTATTAACACCCGATCCTGACAGCGCCGGCCACGAACCGGAATTTGAA
>JAQNCM010000638.1 GCA_029237615.1 Mucilaginibacter sp. | reverse complement strand
AGCTGCCGAACAGCACGATCTTGAGGATCCGCCCCATCTTGCGGGTGGCGATCTGCTTGGCCTTGGTGGCGTCCTCGAACTCCGCGAACAGGATCTCGATGATCCGCTCCAGTTCGCGGCGTTTGCCCTCTGGCAGATGATCAAGACCTGTCCGCATTCCCTGGTTATTGTCAGGTGATCCCCATGCCATGGCAAGGTATCGGCGGGGCAACGGCGCCGTGTCCACCATGACCTCGGTGGTTGGCGTAAGCAGGAGGGGCGGGCCCAGCGCGCTCACTGAAACGGAGGGCGCAAGTCTTCATTTCAGGGGTGATCACGCTATGGAGGACCCGGAGGTCGGCGCCGCCCTGGTCGCTACCGAGCTGGTGCCCACCCGGTCTGGTCATTCGAAAGCGAGCAGGTGCTCAACGCCGCGTCCGTCGCCATTCTGGATCGTGACGCCATCTACCCGCTGATCGAAAGCTACGGCGACGCGGAGCCGCAGTAGGGTCTGCCCGCCGCAGCGGCGCCCTAGCGATGAGGGAGCGGGAGCCGTGGCTTTAGCTTCAGCAAGAGAGGCTTCCGAGCCAGGCCGAACGCGCATAAGCATCGTCCAAATCGTAGCCGACGTTCGGCTCCGGGAGCGCCGGAACATCAGGGAGCGGCATCCTAGCTTCGAGCTACAGGGTGCGGGGACGGAGGCGGTCTGGACCAGTTCGAACAGCCGGACTTTCATCGAGAGCTGATGGAAGCCTATTCCGCGAAGCGGCCGAACTTGGTCCGCTTCCTGGCCGCGCGGCTGGGTTCAAGGCATCAGGCGGAAGATGTCGTCCAGGACCTCTTCCTCAAGCTGGCGGCCATCAATCGGGATACGGTGGTCGAGAACGCCACCGCATTGATCTATCGAATGGCGTCGAATCTGGCTGTGGACCACGTACGCAGCCAACGCCGATCGGTGGCGCGTGACAGCGCGTGGGCCGGCGAACTCCGCATCGCAGACGGTGAACTGGTCGCCGACGCGCCCGCTGTCGACGACGCGTTCGCCGCGCGCCAGCGGCTCGAGAGGTTGGTGAAGAGAGTGAGCACGCTACCTCCCCGGATGCAGCAGGCCTTTCGGCTACACAAGTTCGAGGGCCACACGCACGCCGAAACCGCACGCCTGATGGGCGTCTCGGTCAAAGCTGTGGAGAAGCAGATCAGCGCCGCGCTCAAGGTGTTGGCCTGGTCGGACGACGAGGGCGAACAGGCCCTTGTGGGGGCTGGCGCCTCCGGCGACGTCACGCCCGTCAAGAACATTAAGGTATAGGCGAGGCTATGACCGTGGGGGCGCATCTGCCCGATATCCGATCGGCCGCCGCGGCCTGGGTGGTGCGAATGCACGACCCAGACGCGTCGGACGAGGAGTTCGTGGCGTTCGATCGCTGGCTGGACGCCTCGCCGGATCACCGGCGCTCCTATGACGAAGCGCTCGCCACCTGGCTCGACCTTGGTCAGGTCACCGCCGTCCAACCCGCGGCGTCTCTGCCGCGCCGCACAGCCCGGCCGGCGCGGGATCCAGCCAGCCGGCGCAGGGCGCCCGTGGGATGGATGGGCTTGGCTGGTCTGGCGGCGTCAGCGGCCCTCGTCGTCGCTATCTGGCCGCTTGGCTCCAGGACACCGCAGGCCGTCATCTATGCGACTCAGAAGGGCGAACGACGCTCGGTGGTGCTTGCCGACGGCAGCCATATGGATCTCAACGCCGCGACCCGTGTGTCCGTGCAGTTGGGCCCCAAGGCCCGGCGTGTCGTGCTTGAGGACGGCGAAGTCGCGTTCGACGTGACTCACGACGCCAGTCGGCCCTTCACCGTCGCCACTAGGGCGGGCCGGATTACGGACCTCGGCACGGAGTTCAACATCCGACAGCGCGGCGACGCGTTCTCGGTCACCGTGCGGCGGGGTGTGGTCGAAGTCCAACCGCGCGGCGCGCTTGCGGGGCGCGTGCGGCTGACGCCAGGGCAAAGGTTCGAGCATAGGACAGGCGACGACGCCGCCCAGGTCAGGACCATTTCGGCCGACGACGACTTCAGCTGGCGCACGGGCCGATTGGTGCTTCGACACCAATCGTTAGCGGTCCTCGTAGAAGATCTGAATTTCTATTTCCCTAAGCCCATCCGCATCGCAGACCCTAAGTTGGTCCATCAGACCGTCTCAGGCGTCCTTGTGCTCGACAACGAAGACGCCACCCTTCGGCGGCTAGCGTTGCTCGCCCCGCTGAAGGTAGTCCCGCAAGATGGCGATCTGCTGCTCAAGCCGGCCGGGACGGACCGCTAATTTTTCTAGAGTTCAGGCGTGTTGTTGAATCGGTCGGGGTGGCGGCTTCTCCTGGTCTGCCCGATTTTGGGAGCCGGCCCCGCGGCCGCGGCCGTCGCAGCTCCGCAGACGCCGTTCCACATTGCGGCCGCGCCGACCTCCGAGGCGCTGATCGACCTGGCCCTTCAGGCGCGCATTTCCATCCTCAACACCGAAATCTGTCGCGGACGAAGCCCAGCCGTTAACGGACGGCTTTCGATCGAACAGGCGTTGAAAGCCCTCGTCCGCGACAGCCAATGCGGGTTCGAGTTCGTCGACCCCCGAGCGGTTCGGATGGTGCGGGCTTCGCCTGCCGTCCAGCCTGCGCCCAGGGGTAGGGCGCAACAGCCCTCGGCTGAGCCTGCGTTGTCGGAGCTTGTGGTCACCGCGACCAAAAGCGAGGCGGCCATCGACGAAATCGGCGGCTCGGTGAGCGTCGTCTCTGGCGAACGCGTCAGCGCCTTGGGGGCCTCGGACGCGAGCGATCTAATCGGTCTGCTTTCCGGCGTGTCCACGACGAACCTTGGGCCGGGGCGAGACAAGCTGT
>JAQNCM010000202.1 GCA_029237615.1 Mucilaginibacter sp. | reverse complement strand
GACCTGCCTCAAATTGTAAACTGGCCAATGGATGGCGGCCCTTTTATTACTATGCCGCAAGTTTATACAGAAGATGCTGATAAACCCGGCATTATGAATGCCAACCTTGGCATGTATCGTATCCAGATGGCCGGCAATGACTATATCGCCGACCGGGAGATCGGCCTGCATTACCAGTTGCACCGGGGGATCGGCGTTCATCAATCCAAAGCAAATGCAAAAGGCCAGCCATTAAAGGTTAGCATATTTGTAGGCGGGCCGCCATCGCACCCGGTTGCAGCAGTAATGCCACTACCTGAAGGATTGTCAGAAATGACCTTTGCCGGGGCATTAGGCAACCGCCGGTTTCGTTATTTTTATGATCAGGAAGGTTTTTGTATTTCGGCAGATGCTGATTTTGTGATCACAGGAACTGTTAGCCCGCACGAAAACAAACCTGAAGGCCCATTTGGGGATCATTTGGGGTATTATAGTTTAAAACATCCATTCCCGCTGTTAAAAGTTCATAATGTTTATCACCGTAAGGATGCCATATGGTCGTTTACGGTCGTAGGCAGGCCTCCGCAGGAAGATACCAGTTTCGGTGCACTGATCCACGAGATCACCGGCGCAGCGATGCCGAAAGAGATACCCGGGTTGCATGCTGTTAATGCTGTTGATGCTGCGGGGGTACATCCATTATTGTTTGCCATTGGCAGCGAGCGGTACACGCCTTATATTAAGGAAAGGAAGCCACAGGAAATATTGACTATTGCCAACCATATATTAGGTAAAAGTCAGCTAAGCCTGGCTAAGTACCTGTTTATTGCCGCGCAGGAAGATAATGCTGGGTTAAACGTCAATGACATCGGCGCGTTTTTAAAACATATCCTGCAAAGAATAGATCTTACCCGCGACCTTCATTTTTATACCAAAACCACCATTGATACCCTCGACTACAGCGGCAGCGGATTAAATTCAGGCAGTAAAGTGGCAATTGCAGCAGCAGGAGAAGTAAAAAGGGAGCTATGGACAGCGTTGCCTGCAACGTTTACGTTACCCCGTCCTTTTGAAAACTATCAAATGGTAATGCCTGGAGTATTAGCAGTTGAGGTGCCAAAAAATATCAGGAGCAGTGATATCCCGTTGATGATTGAAATTTTGGATGAGCATTTAAAAGATGCTGATTTAAATGGACTTCCCTTAATGGTACTGTGTGACGATGCCGCATTTACCGCCAAAAGTCTCAACAATTTTGTTTGGGTTACTTTTACCCGCAGCAACCCAAGTCATGATATTTATGGAATAGATGCTTTTACCGAATATAAGCACTGGGGATGTAATGGCCCTTTAATTATAGATGCCCGTATTAAGCCGCACCATGCACCGGTACTGGAAAAAGATCGCGCTGTTGAAAAATTGGTTGATAGAATGGAGGAGAAGGGCGGCGCATTGCATGGAATAATTTGAGTTTGTTTATGCTTAAATTATTCAGGCTATTCCCTTACTGCAGAATTTACTTATATTTATTCCGTAATGCTATGCCTGTTTTTATCACAATAGAACGCTAATACTTGAGAGAAAAATTACTCCTTTTTGTCGTATTTATTTTAATTTCTTTTAAATGTTATAGTCAGCAATTTTATGCTGCAAATTCTTTAGGGCAGTTATTGCTGGTAACTATGACCAATACCGGCCCGACTTATCAATATGTGCAGGGATGCGGAGATTACCGATACTTTTCAATAGCTATATCAGGCAGTAAAATTTACTTTAATTCGGTTAATGGGGTTCTTTATTCGGCCGACATTACGACTAACACTTATCCCATAGCCAATTGTACGCAGATATCGGCAAGTGTTGCCGGAAATGCATTAACAATTGATAAAGAAGGCGTTTTATATTATGCAAACGGTTATCAACTTTATTCCATCGATTCCAAAAGCGCTAATCCCGTCCCCAAGCTACTAGGAACAATGCCATACAGTGCGGGTGGAGACCTTGCATTTTTTAACAATGTATTGTATATGGCAGCACCGCAGGGCATTGTTGCCGTAAATTTAACTGATCCATCAAAAAGCACTCTTTATATTTCAATTCCGGGCAAGTTTATTTTGGGTTTGGCAAACGTAGTTAAAAACGGAAAAAATATCATATATGCATTTGATTCTGAATTTAGTGGAACTAATATTCTTGAATTAGATATGCAAAATCAAAAAGTGGTGGGCGTGGTTGGTACCTTGCCTTTCATGGTTTATGATGCCGGCAGTGCTACAGAAGCAGGGATAGTGGAACGAATTAATATAAGCAGCTTTAATATTAACCAGGAATGTGACGTTTTTAATAAAGCAAATTTGGCTATTGTTTGTAAGCCAGATACCAATCAGTATACATTTACGCTTAACACCGGTCAAAAGAATACAACCGGTATATTTAATAGCCTGGCTCCTGGTAAATATCAGCTAAACATTAAATCAAATGGTGTGCAATTGCCCACAGATACCAGTTTTGTAGTGCCCGACTTTACCGTTAATAATCCCGTAATAACGGCAACCCTAAAAAATCCGATATGTGATATTACGGGTACAATTAAATTGGATGCAGGTACATCCAACGCGGCTTATAGTATAAAATATGGCGGTAATATTTTTGGCTTTGATCATAAGTTTACCGGTTTAGCAGCAGGAACCTACCATTTTACCATTTTAAATAGCAAGGGTTGTGTTGCCGATGAAAAAGATTATGTATTACAGCGGGACGTTTGTCCGCCGATAGTTGTCAGTAACATAAAAGTTGATCCTGAATGTGCTGTATTTGGCCAGGCCAGTGTTACCGTAACCACAGTGGCCCACCCTGATCATTATGTTTATACCTTTAACAATGTTAGTGATACCACAGGGGTATTTAATTTTATTAAACCAGGAACCTTCGATTTGGTTATTACTTCATCCGGAGGTGATAAAGTAACGCAACAGGTTATTGTGCCTGATTATACATTAAATAAACCCGCAATAACTTACATGGTTAAAAATGCCGATTGTGCTTTACCGGGCGAGGTTAAATTCACCGTTAATGGTAACAGCAATGGGGCTTCAACAATAAAACACGAGGCAGACCTGTACGCGCTTGATCAAACTATTAAAAATTTAAGTCCGGGAGTTAATTATTTTAGTGTGCTTAATCAACAGGGCTGTGTTGTAGATACACTTTTAGTCAATATCCCACAAAATGAATGTATGCCCATTGTTTTTCCTAATACATTTACGCCCAATGGCGACAATATAAATGATATTTTCAGGCCTAACCAGAATAGCGACCCGGTTATTTACAAACTGTTAGTTTATGATCGCTGGGGAGTATTGATTTTTCAATCAAAGAGCCTTTATAACGGCTGGGACGGGCGTTACAATAATAAACCAGTTCCTTCCGGTGTATATTACTGGGTAGCAAAGTATACGCTGCCTGATAACAAAAATAGTACACAAAGCGGATATGTTACTTTGATAAGGTAACTAATCCGTACGCGGCAAAAGCAATAGAACCCGGTAGCTGATTACATTATGGGCGACGGTATAAAAAGAAACCAAAACGGGTATGTTACACTAATAAGGTAACCCAATACTTACATGCAGATTATTTATATACTGAAAATTGTGAATACATTTGCGTTTTTTGGATTGAACACGTAAATGAAAAATCTCCTCAACTTTATAATTTTGCCCGCTTTATTAAGTGTTTTTTTAGCTTGTAACAAACCAGCGCAAAACATTCCTCATTATACCGTTTCGAAAGTTTTGAAGAGTGACACACTTACAACCGTAAATGTTCACATTAATAACCGGCTAACTGCACGTGAGCTGTTATCGATAGCCGGGAAGCTGAAAAGCGATAGTGCGCAATTGCAAAACCTGAAAATATGTTACCTGTTACCCGGTAATACCGATGTGAGCGTCGGCGACAACAGCTATTATGCTGCCGCGAGGTATTTAAAAAAAAATGAAGTTAAGCCCACGGACACCCTTAAAGATGATAAGGACAATGTATTCAGAATAAAGATTTTTGGGCTGAGCCGCGAGCAGGTAAAAACCCTATTAGCGCTTCAGCCAAAAGAGATTACCGGTAAAAATGTGTTGGGTAAGTATATTGATGATTATAGCCACACGGTTATCATTCCCTTTAAAGATGTCCCGCAAAATGATAAACTCTATATTATTGAACTCGACTCTTCAGCTAAAATAGTTTCGGCCACCATGCCTTTAAAAGTTAAAGACAATAAAGCTGAAAGATGGCAGGTAACGCAAAACGGTGATTATATAACCATTAAGGACAGCGTGCTTACCCAGTATGCAGCCGATGGTTTGGGTATGCCGTTTAACAGCATCAAATCGGGAATTTAATGTTCCATAAAAAAATGCTGCAGCAGTAATATTGTTTTTATGTCTTTGAATTCACCTTGTTTTAATTTTTCCCTTGCCTCTTCAAAGCTAAGTTCAAATAATTCAATACTTTCACCTTCTTCTTTCAGTCCCTTGGTTTTCTCATGGTTTTTATCGCTGGTATATTTGCCTGTGAAGAGGTGCAAAAATTCGGTGGTGCCACTGGGAGAGGAGTAAGCGCCGGCGATCTTTTCAAGTTCAGATACATGGTAGCCGGTTTCTTCTTCAACCTCCCGGAGGGCAGTTTGTTCGGGTGTTTCGTTATCATCTATCAGCCCTGCACAGGCTTCAATTACATATCCGCTGTCGCTGCCGTTTAAAAAAGCCGCCAGCCTGAACTGTTTGGTGAGCAATAGTTTTTTCTGCTTTTCATCAATCAGTAAAACAGCTACCGCATCCGGGCGAAAGTAAACTTCCTTTTGCAGGTTATGAAAGGTGCCATCTTCCCCCGGCTTTTCAAAAGTGATATACTTAAGTGGATATTTTTTATCAGAAAGTGTTTCCTTGTTTAAAATTTGAATGGTTGACATAGCTTATATCTCCTTAAAATGAATACTTTTTTTAAGGGAATATGTTTTAAGTAGTTTAATCTGCAAACTCTTTTAACAATCGCAGAGAGATTTCCGAAGCTTTTGAAACTTCGGAAATCTGATGTTCTAAAATAGAAACGTTACTTCAACTCATCCAAAACCCGGAATATTTTTTCTTTTATACTTTTACCTGATCCATTATAATTATTCACCATAATGCTGAAACAAAGTTCCCGGCCATTACAGGTTTGATAACCCGCATAGGTAAGCACATTCAGGATGCTGCCGCTTTTCATTTTCATATTGTTGTAAACAGGCAGGCTTTCATAAAAATCAGAGAACCAGGATTCCTTTTTTGCAGATTGAAGAATGGTGGACATCGTTAAGGTGGTGACCCGGTCGGCAGGTGAAAGACCGCTGCCGTCGACAATGTTCAGTGAATGCGGATCGATGCCCCGCTCTTTCCAGAATTTTTGCTCCACTTTAATACCATTATCTGTTGACGGCTGCTTACCCATTTTCCAGGCAATTGTTTTTAATAGCTGTTCGGCATACAGGTTGATGCTTTTTTGGTTGAGCCAGTAAATGATCTGGCTTAAATGCGGGGAGAGAATAGTCGTTAAATTAACTTCAATCTGCGGCGTTTGCATCCCTTTTGCAGTTAATGTTCCGGTTGATTCGGGGTCATTGCTAAGCAGGATGCCTAAACGTTTCAAAGTATCGGCTAAACGAAAGGCTGCATCATACGCTGGATCGGGCAACGCAGCAGCTATACTTTTTTTTGATTGATCGATTGCATAGGTCCCTCTTAGATACATGGTGTTACCATTTACCGGTAAAAAGGCATAGGCGTTGTCACCGGTGTTTGCCGGGGCATTTGTCAACTCGCTTTTAAAATTAAGGTAGGGCATAGCAGGTACTTCATGCGATATAGCAACCGGGCTACCTGTACTTCCTGTTCTTAGTTTTATGTCAAACTGGTTTTCCCGCCAGCAAAGTCCTGAAGTACCGGCACCGTAATAATTACCGAGATCCATCCAGATCCAACCCTCGGGAATAGATTGCGAACCAAATACTGAATCGTCCCCGATCACACGGCCATTGATTTTTTTTATGCCTGCCTTTTGCAGTGCGTTAACCATTAAGGTAAGGATGTGATTTTCGTGTGTGTTGTCATATCGCCAACTGCCTAAAGTGGGATCACCTGCCCCCTTTATAATCACATCGCCATTCAGTGTGCCATCAGTACTGATTAACCCGGTATACCCAAATTGCGTTTGGTATTGAAAGTCCTTCCCCAATATATTAAAAGCTGTAATGGTGGTAACAGTTTTTAAGGTTGATGCCGTTGCCAGGCCCATATCCGGATTTGCCGCAAACACAGTTTCCCCGGTTTTTGCATCCAGCACGGTTAGAGAAACAGATGCATAACGGCATTGGCTGTCTGCCTGTAACCTGTTAAACGCCGACTGTAAATGCTGTTTAAGCGGCTGAGAAAAAGTATTCCCGGTAACAAAAATTAAACTAACTAACCAGATCCGTTTGATCTTCATGTTTTGAGAAACGTTGTGTTAAATAATAAATTGGAATGCCTATAAGAACAATGATTAAACCTGGCCAGGTAAAAGCCGGTTTGTATATGATCAGCAATACGCAAAATGTTAGTCCCATGATAATATAAATAGCCGGTAGTACCGGGTAGCCAAAAGCTTTATAAGGTCTTTCGGCATCTGGCCGTGTTATTCTTAATTTATAAATACCGAAAATAGTAAGCACATAAAATATTACTACTACAAATGAGATCATATCGAGCAAGTCACCATACCTGCCGCTTAAACACAATATGGACGCTACCACAGCCTGTATCCAAAGGCCAAATTCAGGGACGGCAAATTTGTTTAAGGTACCAGTTCTTTTAAAGAATAAGCCGTCTTTAGCCATGGTGTAATAAACTCTCGCACCGGCCATAATCAGTCCGTTATTGCAGCCAAATGTGGAGATCATAATCATAACAGCAATAACCCATGTGCCCAGGTTACCAAATATCACATGCGAGGCTGCTACAGCAACCCGGTCCTTTTCGGCGGTGGCAATATCATGTAACGATAATACCCCGGTATACATTACGTTTGCGGATACATAAATAATGGTTACTATCAGGGTTCCCAAAAACAGACTTAAGCCTATATTGCGTTTGGGGTTGCTCATTTCGCCGGCAATAAAAGTTACGTTGTTCCAGGAGTCGCTGCTAAAGATAGAGCCCACCATTGCGGCAGCTATAGCGCCGAGCGCCGCCGCCATCGTTAAGCTGCCAAAACTGCCATCAGGATTTAATTTATGCATATCCCAGGGGTTAGCCCAGTTTGCATGCCATACGTCGCCTTTAAAAGCAAGAAAGCCGAAAACAATCAGCCCGAACAGGCTAAAAAGTTTTGTTATGGTAAAAGCATTTTGAATAAGCTTGCCGCTTTTAACACCTTTGGTATTGATGTAAGTAAGCAATACAATTACAACAATTGAAACAAGCTGTGCTGCACTGATCTTGATAAAACCACTATGGAATAGTATGTTGTCTTCACTCACGGCAGGAATCAGGTATGCCGTAAACTTTGAAAATGCCACCCCCACGGCAGCAATGGTACCGGTTTGTATCACCGCAAAAAAACTCCATCCATATAAAAATGCAATGAGCTTGTTATATGCTTCCTTTAAATAAACATATTGACCGCCGGCTTTGGGAAACATGCCGCTTAATTCGCCATAGCTTACCGCGGCGGTAATGGTCATAAACCCGGTGATGATCCATACGAAAATCAGCCAGCCTGCCGAGCCAACATCCCTGGTAATATCGGCACTAACAATAAATATACCCGACCCGATCATGGAGCCTGCTACCAGCATAGTGCCGTCAAGCAAACCCAACTCGTGTTTCATTTTTGGCTGTCCTGTTTTAGTTGTCATCAATAGTTAAAGTTTAAAGTTCTAAACTATTCAAAAAACTTTATAATTGACACGCTATTGTAAAGAAATTAATTTACTAATTTGCGGAACCAATTATATTATAAAACTTTTTAAATGTCTTCAGGAAGATTATAAACCAATTATCATATGGATCTATTAAACAATTACTTAATTTACTTAATTCCTGTTTTTGGCCTTATCGGGATTGTTTTTATGGCCATCAAAGCTGCCTGGGTAACAAAACAAGATGCGGGCGATGGCGAAATGACCAAATTGGCCGGATATATTGCCGATGGCGCAATGGCTTTTTTGCGTGCAGAGTGGAAAATCCTGAGCTACTTTGTAGTTGTCGCAGGGCTATTACTTGCTTATTCGGGCACTACAGTAAAAACCTCAAGCCCGGTAATTGCTATTTCATTTGTCTGCGGAGCCTTTTTATCGGCCTTTGCAGGTTATTTGGGTATGCGTATAGCTACTAAAGCGAACGTGCGTACAACACAAGCCGCGCGTACCAGCCTTGCTCAAGCACTTAAAGTATCCTTTACAGGCGGTACCGTGATGGGATTGGGCGTTGCCGGATTGGCAATTATAGGTCTTGGCTCCCTGTTTATTGTTTTTTATACCATGTATGTAAGAAGCCAGGGACTAAATGTAAACGGTGAAGGAATGGCAAAGGCATTGGATGTGCTGGCCGGATTTTCTTTAGGGGCCGAATCTATTGCTTTATTCGCCCGTGTAGGCGGTGGTATTTATACCAAAGCTGCCGATGTGGGCGCCGACCTTGTTGGTAAAGTTGAAGCGGGTATACCGGAAGATGATGTCCGTAATCCTGCAACTATTGCTGATAACGTGGGCGATAATGTGGGAGACGTAGCAGGTATGGGTGCCGACCTTTTTGGCTCATACGTAGCAACCATGCTGGCTACAATGGTGCTGGGCCGCGAAATTGTATCGCCGGATAATTTTGGCGGAATAGCGCCGATATTGCTGCCGATGGTAATTGCCGGTTTAGGATTGATATTTTCTATTGTAGGAGCGGCATTCGTTCGTATAAAAAATGAAACTGACAGTGTACAAAAGGCGTTGAACTTCGGAAACTGGACCTCTATCATTTTAACGGCGATTGCAACCTATTTTGTGGTGATGTGGATGCTGCCTGATAGTAGCTTTCACATGATGCGCGATGAAATTGCCGACGGCGGAGTAAAAGAGGGTTCCATTCAATTTACAAAAATGGGTGTATTTGGCGCTATAGCTGTCGGTCTTGTGGTTGGTACTTTAATGTCCATGATCACCGAATATTATACCGCGATGGGCAAGCGCCCGGTGTTGAGCATCATCCGCCAGTCGTCAACAGGGCATGCTACCAATATCATCGGCGGTTTGTCTGTTGGGATGGAATCAACCGTTTTGCCAATTTTGGTACTGGCATCCGGTATTTATGGCTCCTACCATTTTGCAGGTTTATATGGCGTGGCAATTGCTGCTGCAGGAATGATGGCAACCACAGCCATGCAATTATCCATTGATGCTTTTGGTCCGATTGCGGATAACGCGGGCGGTATTGCTGAAATGAGCCGTTTACCGGAAGAAGTACGCCACCGCACAGATAACCTGGACGCCGTTGGGAACACTACTGCTGCCACAGGTAAAGGTTTTGCTATTGCCTCTGCAGCATTAACGTCACTGGCGTTATTTGCAGCCTTTGTTGGGGTAGCAGGTATTGAGCATATTGATATTTATAAAGCTGATGTACTTGCCGGATTATTTGTAGGCGGCATGATCCCATTTATATTTTCGTCGTTAGCTATTTCGGCAGTAGGGCGTGCAGCTATGGCGATGGTAGAAGAAGTACGCCGTCAGTTTCGCGAAATACCGGGTATTATGGAATATACCGGTAAACCGGAATATGAAAAATGTGTAGCCATATCTACAAAAGCGTCTATCCGTGAAATGGTCGCTCCCGGACTAATAGCATTGCTCACACCCATTATCATCGGTTTTTTATTCGGTCCTGAAGTTTTGGGCGGATTGCTGGCTGGCGTAACTGTATCAGGTGTGCTGATGGGAATTTTTCAGAGCAACGCGGGCGGCGCCTGGGACAATGCCAAGAAATCATTCGAAAAAGGGGTGATGATCAATGGAGAGATGTTCTATAAAAAATCAGAGCCTCACAAAGCATCCGTAACCGGGGACACCGTGGGCGATCCGTTTAAAGATACATCCGGACCTTCCATGAACATCCTGATTAAGTTAATGTCCATTGTTTCATTGGTAATTGCACCGCACTTACATAAAGAAGTAAAACACAGTGAACGCTTACAAAAACAATTGCAGGAACGATCCATGATCACCCATGTACTAAAGGTTGAAAAAAAAGCATAAATAAAAGGGGATACTGAAAGGTATCCCTTTTTTGTTAACCATATTAATCCTCTGGATATTCTAAAATAAAAGGAGTTGAAATTTAACTGATAACATAGTAAAATTCCAATTTTCTTTCCTATTCCTTTGTTACATTCTGCACTTTATGTTTTCAATAAATTTAAGTACGTTTGGAGAACGTGTTTTAAATTAACAAACTGATCTTATTATTTAAAAATGAAGTTATTTATTAGGAAACCTATAGCGCAGCTAATGGCTGCTTCAAAGGAGACAGAGAAAACGCTGAAACGAACATTAGGTTTAGGTTCGCTGATAGCATTGGGTATTGGAGCTATTATTGGTGCGGGTATTTTTGTACGTACAGCCGCCGCAGCTGGTGAGCATGCCGGCCCTGCGGTTACTATATCATTTCTGATTGCGGCATCGGGTTGCGCGCTGGCAGGTTTATGCTATGCAGAATTTGCGAGTATGATTCCTATTGCCGGTTCGGCCTACACCTATTCCTATGCCACTATGGGTGAGTTAATTGCCTGGATAATAGGATGGGATTTAGTGCTTGAATATGCCCTGGGTGCCGCAACCGTAGCGATCGGATGGTCACAGTATTTCAACGAATTTTTAAATACTTTTTTTCATACGCATTTACCCTTTGTTTTGTCGCATTCTCCATGGGAGACTAACATTTCACAAACAGGGATGTATGTTAACGAAGCCCATAGCCATGGTATAATAAACCTGCCGGCAATATTTATTATCCTGATGCTTACCTTATTGCTTATACGTGGTACGGCAGAATCAGCTATCGTGAACAATGTAATTGTAGTTATTAAGGTGGCTATCGTGCTGATGATAATTACCCTTGGCTGGCAATTCATTAATCCGGCTAACCACACGCCATACTTGATACCCGCTGATGCAGGCAAAGTTACCACCAGTACCGGTGTAATTGATTATGGAGATACCTTTAACCATGGCTGGCTGGGTGTTTTGCGGGGGGCAAGCGTTGTGTTTTTTGCCTTTATTGGTTTTGATGCGGTTTCAACAGCTGCCCAGGAAGCTAAAAATCCACAAAGGGATATGCCAAAAGGTATTTTAATATCACTGGCCTTTTGTACTTTACTGTATGTATTATTCTCACATGTTTTAACAGGCCTGGCTCCTTACAAAGATTTCCTTATTAAGGGGAAAGAAGCGTCCGTTACTTATGCCATTACACAATTTATGCCAGGATACGGCTGGCTGGCATCATTGGTAACTATTGCTATCCTTGCGGGTTTTTCATCGGTGATACTGGTTATGCTGTTAGGACAAACCCGCGTATTTTATACTATGAGTACAGACGGACTAATCCCGCCTATTTTTTCAAAGTTGCACCCCAAACATCGTACTCCGTATAAATCGCAATGGCTGTTTTTTGTGTTTGTATCCTTATTTGCAGGCTTTATACCCGACAGGATTGTAGGTGACATGGTGAGCATTGGTACTTTATTTGCATTTGTGTTGGTATCCATAGGTATTTTCATATTGCGGAGAACAGATCCCAACATCGTAAGACCTTTTAAAACCCCGCTTTATTGGCTGGTTTGCCCGTTAGGTGCCCTTATTTGTTTATTTATGATTGCAAGTGAAGGTTTGGAAAACTGGGCAAGGCTGATTATATGGCTGCTGATTGGTTTTATCATTTATTTCGGTTATTCGGTAAAAAAATCGCATGTCCGGCGAGGAGTAGTTGAGCCTGCTACTGAACCTGTCAATCCTAGATTTGTTGAATAACTATTTCTATAACATTATAACAAAAAAGGTTCTGACAATTCAGAACCTTTTTTGTTAGCTGTAGTTTTATCCAGGTAGCCATTCTGCGAAAAAACGGCGGTAGTGTTTTCGCAGATGGCATATTCTTTTTATCGGCTTTCTATATTTAGTTGCATTTTTGTTATATTTTCGTTTAAAGTCAAAAGAATAAAATCCTTAAGCCATGCATCCATTGATTTTCAGAGAAGTACTTTCCGTAACGATGATCCTTTTTGCGATCATTGATATTTTGGGCGCCATACCCGTAATCATCCAGTTGCGGCAGCGTGCGGGAGGTCGCATAGAATCGGAAAAGGCAAGTATCGCGGTGCTTGTGTTAATGGTTGCGTTTTTATTTGTAGGAGATGAAATGCTGAATATTATCGGACTCGACGTATCGTCATTTGCGATAGCAGGCTCGCTCGTGATCTTTATTATTGCGATGGAAATGATATTGGGCGTTAATTTCTTTAAAGAAGATATGCCGGAAGCGGTTTCAATAGTGCCGCTTGCCTTCCCCTTAATAGCCGGTGCCGGCACCATGACCACACTTTTATCCTTAAAAACACAATATCAAACCCAAAACATAATTGTAGGTATCGTACTGAACACGCTGTTTGTTTACCTGGTGCTAAAAAATGTAAAATGGATAGAAAAGCTGATGGGTAAAACAGGCCTCGCCATATTACGCAAGGCATTCGGCATTATTCTTTTAGCTATCGCGATCAAATTGTTCAGGAGTAATACCCATTTGTAACCCCCCTGGCCTCCGCCGGTTGGCGGAGAAGTTTTTGATGGGGATGTTTTAAAGCAATTCACGAAGGGTAGCCCCTACCGGGCAAATAATAATGATGATTGCTGTTTTATTACAAATAGGTAGCAGTGATGGGGCAATGTTGATTTTGTGCCGTGTTGTGACAAATGGATATTCCCTGTGGAGAAGTGTTGCGTTGTGCTGTAGTTGTGAACAGTAATGCGCTGGTTGAGGGATGTTTCCTTTGTGATGTTATTACATATTCAGTAGCAGTGACGGGGCAATGTTGATTTTATGCCGTTGTTAAAACGGGTAGCCGGATGTGATTTTGTTTACAATATCTATCGCATTATTAAAACACAGATGGTATGTTAACACAGTTTAGGGGCTGCCTGTTTGTAGAAAAATGTTAATGATTCGGGGCTACCTGTTTGTAGAAAAAATACCATTTCAAATTCGCAAATCAAAAGTTCTCCTTTCAGGGGGGCTAGTGGGTTAACCGCGCGACAAACATCGTATCCGCCTTATTCTCATACCCCTTCAATACGGTTTGCTGTTCCAGTTTGAGACCTAATTGCTTTACAATAAAATTCACCACGTCCTCATTTTCGGCTTTAAATACCGAGCAGGTGATATAGATAAGCGGTTTGCCGGGTTTAAGGTATTTCACCACATTGCGGACAATGTCTTTTTGCAGGCGCTGAAAAAAATCGATCTTATGGCCGTCAAACTGGCTGATCATTTCCGGTGTTCGTCCCCAGGTGCCCGAGCCGCTGCATGGGGCGTCAAGGATAATGCCATCAAAGGCATAATCATGCAGAAGCAGATCGTTATTTTGGGTAAGGTCGAGTAATTTGCTTTGGTACTTGGTTAGTCCGGCCTGCTGAAACCGTTCATCAAGGTTAGCTAATATAGATTCGCGGATGTCTGAGACAACCAATTTGATACCGGGCTCCATATCATGCAGCAACAGCGACTTGCCTCCTGACGCAGCACAGGCGTCCCACCAGTAGTCCCATTTTTGCGGATTAAAAAATTGGGCAGTTTTTTGGGACGACAGGTCCTGTACCTCGTACCAGTTCTGGTTGGGTATAATAGTTTCCAGCCGTGTGCCATTGGGTAGCGAGAAGCAGCCATTGCCTTCATCTTTAAAAACCACCTCGCCGGCTGCCAGCGCTGTTCTTACCTGCTGCTCAAGCCCTTTGTACACCCTGATAAAAAGGTCGGGCTGTACAAAAAGTGATCGTAAAAAGGCTTCCTTATCAATGCCTGCTGAAAGCTGCGTTGTCCACGGGAATACATCATCCAGGTTAAAATCCGGGTAAACAGTTTTAACCATTGCCAGTTTTTCATCAAAACCGAAATTGATGCATGCCGCCCATTCAGGCTTAAAGTGCTGTAAAAAGGAGTTAAGCTGGGTGTTGCATAAAAACTCTGCAATAAAAAGGCGCTCATCAGCAGGGAGTAAGGGCACTGCTTTGCCCAGCCTGAAATAGTTGTAAATCAACCTGCCGGCAATACGCCTGTCGGTTGAGCCCATTTGTTTGTTTTGCCTGTAAAAGCCCGGTAGAAACTTGCTTAGGGGCGTTTCTGCCGGATATTCATCCAAAATACGCTGAAACGTTTTAAGCTGGTTTATTGCCTTCATTCTACCTTTTTCAGTTCAAAGTTAGCATATTTATACACGTTTACATGCGTATTAACCCAGCCGGTACCGGCTTTTTTTTGAAGTTGAAAGTCGTTGTGCAAACCGTTAAAGTCGTTATTGGTTATATTCTTTAGATTATCCGTCGCCAGCATTGCGCCAAAATATAAGCCCTCATCAAAGCCCTTAATTGCATACAAGGTAGGTTCTACATGATAGGCATCCCTGTATTGCCGCATAAATGCTAAGGTGTTGCCCGCTTTATAGTTCACATATTCAGCCGAAGTAATATGGGTATTTAAACGTTGCAACAGTTCGGTTTTTAAGAAAGAATAGTTTTTCCAGTTGGGATGACCAAACACGGTTACAGGATAGCTGCTGCTTAAGGTATCCAATGCCTTGAGCGTTGCCATTAAAAAATGCTGATCGGTGGCAGGCACTACGAATACATTTTTGCCTGTTGTTGAAAGCTGCGGAAGCAATGAATTGAGCTGTCCATGAATAACGGTAAGCATTACAATCTTTATGTGTTTTTTGCTTAAACTGTCTATCGCCTTTTTAAAAGGAAGGATATATTCATTTTCATCACTGTAACCGGATTTCAGGATAAACACTGTTTCGGGGTTTACCTGGTTGTTTATATATTTTGCTGCTGCCCAGGCATGATACTCGAGCGGGGGAATAATGGTTATCAACTGCGGATTTTTATAGGCAGCCGGTGATGAGGGCGAAAGCGGCGAAACAATCGGCTGCCGCGCATTGGTATAAACACTGGCAAACGCCTTTACCCCATCCGGAAAAACCGGGCCAACGATCAGATCGCTGCTCCTGATGGCAGGATTATAAGCAAGACTGTGCGCCTGCGCTTTTTCATCTCCCGAATCAAAAATCTGCAATTTAAAATTATAACCTTGCCCGGTAAGGGAGTCAAGGGCGAGCTTAAAGCCTCTGTAATACCCAAGCGCAATATCAGCTTCCTTTAAGCTCACGCTAGAATAAGATGCTCCCGGCGCCAGGTGCTGCAATTCAAATGGCAGCAATAACGAAATGGTTGAAACCTTCGGCCCCGCAGGTTTAACACCAATTTTGTCGGCCTGCGGATTTTTTGCAACCGGTTTTTCAGTCTCTTTTTTTACAGGCTGTTGTACCGGCTGTAATTTTGGAGAACAAGCCGCTGCCAACAACGCTATAACTAAAAATAAACACCACCTATTCCCACTCGATAGTGGCAGGCGGTTTTGAACTGATATCATATACTACCCGGTTAATTCCTTTTACATTGTTGATGATCTCGTTACTTATTTTAGCAAGCAGATCATAAGGCAGATGGCACCAATCGGCTGTCATACCATCTAACGATTCCACTGCCCGCAGGCAGATCACGTTCTCATAAGTACGCTCATCACCCATAACACCTACCGACTGAACCGGTAAAAATATGGAGCCTGCCTGCCAAACATTATCATAAACACCGGCAGCGCGTAAATTGTTGATGTAAATCGCATCAGCCTCCTGCAATATATGTACTTTTTGCGGGGTAACCTCGCCTAATATCCTGATAGCTAAGCCAGGACCCGGGAATGGGTGCCTTCCTAAAATATTAGGATCAATGCCCAATGCTTTACCAACACGCCTTACTTCGTCTTTAAACAGGGTGTTTAACGGTTCAACAACCTTTAATTTCATAAAATCGGGCAAGCCGCCAACGTTGTGGTGCGATTTGATGGTGGCTGATGGCCCTTTTACCGATACCGATTCAATAACATCGGGATAAATGGTCCCTTGTCCCAACCATTTTACATCCTGTACTTCATGCGCCGCATCATCAAATACCTCGATAAATACACGGCCAATGGCTTTACGTTTTTTCTCCGGATCTGTAAGCCCTGTCAATGCATTATAGAAACGCTGTTTGGCATCTATACCTTTAATATTTAAACCCATGTGCTGGTAGGAGTCAAGCACCGACTGGTACTCGTCCTTGCGCAGCAGGCCGTTATCAACAAATATGCAATGCAGGTTTTTACCAATGGCATGGTGCAGCAACACGGCTGCAACCGATGAATCAACCCCGCCTGAAAGGCCAAGGACCACTTTGTCATCCCCCAGTTTTTGCTGAAGGGCGGCAATGGTGGTTTCTATAAATGAATCGGGCGTCCAGTCCTGTGTGCATCCGCAAATGTCAACCAAAAAGTTGTGCAGCAATTGCTTGCCGTCAACGCTGTGGGTAACCTCCGGGTGAAATTGGATGCCATAGGTTTGCGTGCCTGTTATGTGATAAGCCGCAACCTTTACAGTATCGGTACTGGCAATCACTTCGAAGTTACTGCCTATGCTGGAAATGGTATCCGCATGCGACATCCAAACCTGCGAGCCGGGCAATATCATTTTAAATAAAGGGTTATGCTCCTGTATGTATTGCAGGCTGGCGCGGCCATATTCGCGGGTGCTGGAGGGCAACACTTCGCCGCCGTTAAAGTGGGCGATATGCTGTGCGCCATAACAAACGCCTAAAATGGGCAGGGTGCCATGAAACTTTTCGAAATCAAAATGGGGGGCGTCTTCCTGCCTTACAGAATAAGGGCTGCCCGAAAGGATAATACCTTTTACACTGCTGTCAACTTCTGGAAAATGATTAAAGGGGTGGATCTCGCAGTAAATGTTGAGCTCCCTGACACGGCGCGCAATGAGTTGGGTGAACTGCGAGCCAAAGTCAAGAAGGAGGATTTTTTCTTGCATGGGCAAAGATAGGATTTTGACGGGAGATTTGAGATATGAGATGTGAGAAATTTTGGATTTTGGATTTCGGATTTTTTGAAGTTGAAAGTAGTAAATTTGCAGATCTACCAGTAGTAAATCTTACCCGATGCCAGTAACTACCCGTCTTGCCAATTTAAAAGACATCCCGCAACTCAATGAATTGATAGCCGTTTCCGTCCGCGGATTGAGCGCGGAATATTATACCCCAAACCAAATTGAAAGTGCCATTAAATATATTTTTGGTGTTGATACGCAACTGATAATTGACGGTACTTATTACATAGCCG
>JAQNCM010000198.1 GCA_029237615.1 Mucilaginibacter sp. | reverse complement strand
AGGCTATGTTTTTAAACCCTTCAATTGGATTGTTTGCTACTACATCAACATCCTGGTCCCAATGCGGACTACCGACAATTATGAGATTAGCAGTATCGTTTTTCCTGATCGTGCCAATCACCTGTATGGCATAATTTCTAACTGTATCCCAGCTGATTGCTTCCGGTTCGTTCCAAATTTCATAGATCACATTAGGTACGCCGGCATATCTTTTTGACATCTCTGCAAAAAATTCTTTGGATTGCGTTAAATGCTGGTTGCTGTGATGATCATGCCAGTCTATCAATACATAAATACCCTCCTTAATAGCCTGGTCAACCACATTTACAATCAGCTGTTTTTGCAGAGCGGGTTCCTGTAGATATCCATGATCAGGTTGTACGCCCATTGATGCGCGGATAAGCGATGCTTTAAAATCACTGGCGAGCCAGTTTACTACCGCAGGATTATAATATTTGCGTCCCTGCCATAAGCTCCAGGAAAAACTTATACCCCGCAATTGCGGCTCAATGCCATTTTTATTAATTATTTTGCCATTTTCAACGCGTAAGGCGCCATTTATAACAACAGGTGTTTTTATAGCTTGTGCAAATAGCGCTGTGTTAAATAGTACGCTAAATAAAAATATCCCGGTCACTTTTTTCATTCACCTGTTTTTCTTTAAAGAGCAAGGTAAAGCAATATCCTGATAAACAATTTATGATGCAAAAAAATCATCATAAATTGTTAAAAACAAAGAGGATCATCACAGGTAAATGGGGTTAAAAACCGGGAAATCTGGTCGTTTCAGCCGGCTTGCACCAATTGATGTATTGAACTTTCCAGGCCGATGAGATCTCTGCATCTGATGCATTTACTGCAATGTTCTTTATAGATCCAACGTGAAAGAAGTAATTGGAGGAAGATATAGCGGTTAGTAAGGAGAGATTAGAAACAAAAGAAAAGAGTTACGAAGTTTAAACTTCGTAACTCTGATTCATCGTGAAGTTTTAAAAACTCCTAAGTTTGGGTGACATTATTTTATAACAGGTAAAATAATTTTCGACTGGTCGTTGTAAACGTTAATAGTTTCCTTTACAAAATCCGAATCTTTTGCCTGATTAATATCCATAAATTGCTGTGGGTTGCGGTCAGCTAAAGGGAACCATGTACTTTGCACCTGTATCATAATGCGATGGCCTTTTTTAAAGGTATGGGCAACATCAGGCAAGGTGTATTTTACTTCTGTTGGTTTACCCGGTACAAACGGTGACGGTTTTTCAAAACTATCCCTGAATTTACCGCGCATTATTTCTCCGCGCACCAGCATTTGGTATCCTCCCAATGGATATTTGCTATTAACTTCACTCCCGGTGGTGAAATTGGGTTTATTATCGTAAGAAAAATCATCCGGAAAAACGTCGATCACTTTTACTATAAAGTCGGCATCAGTGTTAGACAGGCTTACCATTAAATCGGCAACAATAGGGCCGCCCAGGGTTACATCGCTGGTTAAAGTATCAGTTTTGTATACCAATACATCAGGTCGGCGGGCGGCAAAACGCTGGTCGTCGGTCATGTATTCGCGGGTTCTCAAAAAATGCACATCCTGGGTATAGGGCACAGGTTTGGCTGGATCGCTGATGTAGGTGTCGAAAGTTGCTTTACTGGTTGAAGCCGCATGAAATGATAGTTTACCGTTTTGTTGCAGGTAAATAGGTGTTTCGGTCATATCCACAGGCGGCCATTGCTTAAATTTATGCCATTTGTTTTCACCTGAAAAAAAGATGGTTGCCTTGCTGATAGTATCGGCATTACCTTTCCCTTTCAGGTAATAGTCAAAGAATGGTTGTTCAATATTTTCAGCGAACCAAACACTGGTATTACTGCCAAACCTAACGTTGCCTAAGTGTGTGCCGTCAATACTGCTCCATTGCCCATGGTACCAGGGGCCAATAACCAATTTACTATTGGTAGCAGGGCTTTGTTTATCAATAGCTTTGTATAAGTTCCAGGCGCCAAAACAGTCTTCAGCATCAAATAATCCGCCAACGGTTAACATGGCAGGTTTTACATTTTTTACGCCTACCCTGCCATTACGTGCCTGCCACCAGGCGTCCCGGTTAGGGTGGGCCATCATTTCGTTCCAGAACTGGAGGCTATCGCCCATTATTTTGGTAAAATTAGTTAATGCGCCAGTCCTTAAATAAAATTCATAATTATCGTGGGTGGGATATACATAAGTTTTAGCAAGTTTAGTTGTTGGTCCGTGAGTGGGTAGTCCAAAACCCCTTCCTAAATAAAAGGTAAAAGCATCCATCAGGAACAACGCCCCGTTATGGTGCCAGTCGTCACCGACAAACCAGTCGGTTACCGGCGCCTGAGGGCTAACAGCCTTTAATGCAGGATGCCCGCTCAACGATGCCATGTTAGCATAAAAACCAGGATACGAAATCCCCGAAACGCCTACATTGCCATTGTTGTTTTCAGTATTTTTTATAAGCCAGTCGATAGTATCATAGGTGTCACTGGCCTCGTCAATATCTTTATTGGTTTTCTTGTTAAAATTAAAGGGACGTACATCTGCAAAAACTCCTTCACTCATCCATCTGCCCCTAACATCTTCTACCACCATAATATATCCTTCACGGCAATATTTAATAAGGTGGTTTCTCCAATAAGGGCGGTATTTATCCTTGCCATAAGGAGCGCATGAATAAGGTGTACGTTCCATTAAAATGGGATGTTTTTCCGATTGGTCTTTTGGCAGGTACACCGAAGCAAAAAGCTTAACACCATCGCGCATTGGGATGGTTACTTCCTTTTTGATATAGTTATTAACAAGCCATGCCGAGTCGGCACTTTGAGCCCGGCTTATAAAGGGCAATAAAATAAGCAGGAACAAGTACAATTTTTTCATACTAATAATTTAAATGGATTAAAAAATTAAATATGATAATTTTTAGGCGAGAGAAGAATGAAAATTGCATATTTTTAGTCGCCTATCATATTTGTTACTAAGCTCTGATAATTTTGTATGAGAAAGAATTTAAGAGAAGCCGTAAAAAGTTCAATTCTTTCCTTGTGAGCGCATGAAGGGAAAATCAGTCATAAAACCCCTCTCTTCTCCGCTGAGCGAGTGAATCAATGTATACCTTATTTATTGTTTATGGGATAATGTAACTATCCTTTCAATTCCTGATTTTTGAATTCTTTAACCATATCTACAGCTGGCCGGCATTATTTCCATTTACTTATTCAGTTCACACATAAATAATATCAATGATTATAAAATTCATATGCAGCCTTCGCTATTTTAGCGATCACTCCCTCCCGCGTTGCTTCATCATCAGTCGAGTTACATACAAAAACCGATATTGCTATGTGTTTACCGTTAGGCAGCGTTATTATCCCAACATCATTAGTCGCCGGTGTCAGGCCTTCTTTATTGGTTCCTGAAGATCCTGTTTTGTGGGCAACCACTGTACCGGCAGGCAGCATGCTTTTTATCCTGTTGGGGCCCGTAGCGGTTTCCGTCATCAAATTATATAAAAAATCAGTGTTTGTTTTCGTGAGTACTTTCCCTTTATAAAAACGATCGAGTAACTGCGTCATTTCCAACGGCTTACACCAATTGGTATATTGAACTTCCCAGGCCGATGCCATCTCTGCTTCTGATGCATTTATTGCGATGTTTTTTATACCCAGGTGCAGCATATAGTCTTGTACAGGTTTAGTTCCGCCCAAAACGCTGAGCAGAATATCACAGGCGTTATTGTCACTTAATGACACCGTATAACGCAGCAATTCTGCAAAAGAAATATCCACATTGCCTTTTGGATATTTGTCCCGCAATGGACTGAAGGTATTTTTAGGCAGATCCCTTCTTTTAAGGTGGATTAATTGAGTCAATGATATTTTACCTGAATCAACCCAATGCAAAATAGTTAAAGCAATAGGAAACTTCATTACGCTTTGCATTACCAAACGGGCCCCGCCATTGTAGTTCACCGTATCGCCGTTCTCTATATTTAAAATTGATACCCCCACTATTCCTTTGGTAGGCTTAGCTATTTGAACTATCTGATCGCGCAGAGAATTTTGTTGCGCCTGCAAACTAACCGGGACTAAAAAAACGAATATTAAACAAAATAACAGGATAACCTTTTTCATGACACAATAATAACGCAATTATTTAGCATGAAGTTTATGACAATTGCAAATTATATTATTGCCCGGCAGATTGGCTAGGCGGTGTATTTTACGTTTTATTATGATTTTATTTAATACAATCGTTTTTGTACTGAAAAATTTCGTTAATTAAGCCCTATTATCATAAATCATATCATGCAAAGAAGAAATTTCTTAAAAACAGGTTCATTGGCCGGCTTAACGTTAAGCACTTTAGCAATTGCTTCCTGTAATACAACACCTGCTGATAAAAAGCAGGACGAGCCTTCCGCTAATGAAAAACCTGATGATTTCGCATTAAACGAAGTAACAATTGATACCCTTCAGCAAAAAATGCAAAGCAAGGAATATACATCTCGTTCCATTACCGAAATGTACCTGAAACGCATAAATGATATTGATAAAAGCGGCCCTAAACTTAATGCAGTTATTGAATTGAACAAGGATGTGCTGAGTATAGCAGATGCAATGGACAAGGAACGAGCCGCGGGGAAAGTGCGCGGGCCTTTACATGGCATCCCGGTTTTAATAAAAGATAATATAAGCACCGGCGATACCATGCACACTACGGCAGGATCACTGGCCATAGGCGACAATATTTACAAACAGGATGCCTTCATCATTCAAAAATTAAGAGCGGCAGGTGCTGTTTTGCTCGGTAAAACTAATTTAAGCGAGTGGGCAAATTTCCGCTCCACCCACTCAACCAGCGCGTGGAGCAGCCGTGGCGGACAAACAAAATGCCCCTACATTTTAGACCGTAACCCGAGCGGGTCAAGTGCCGGATCAGGGTCGGCAGCTTCGGCTAATTTCTGTGCTATTGCTATCGGTACAGAAACCGACGGCTCAATTGTATCACCATCTTCAGTTAATGGCTTGGTTGGCATAAAACCTACGGTCGGTTTATGGAGCCGAACCGGAATTATCCCAATCTCAAAAACACAGGACACTGCCGGCCCTATGGGCCGTACCGTAAGGGATGCGGCAATTTTATTGGGAGCATTGACCGGTGAGGATCCAGCGGACAGTTATACTGCTGCCAGCAAAGGAAAGGTTGAAGCAGATTACACAAAATTTTTAGATGCAAACGGCTTACAGGGCAAACGTATAGGGATCGAGAAAAGCGCTATGAAGCTTGGTCCGGCTATGGATGGTTTATTTCAGCAGGCTATTGACACACTTAAAAGCAAAGGAGCCACCATTGTTGAGGTAGAGCTTAACAAACAACTGAAACCGATTGGCAATGCTGAATTTACGGTACTGCTATATGAGTTTAAAGATGGCCTTAATAAATATTTAAGTACGGCAACCTCAAAGGTAAAATCACTGGCTGATGTAATTGCCTTTAACAAGCAAAATGAAGCGAAGGCAATGCCATTTTTTAAGCAGGAAACTTTGGAACTTGCCGAAAAGAAAGGAGATCTTAATCAAAAGGAATACCTGGATGCCTTACAAAAAACCACCGGCATTACCCGTAAAGCAATTGACAGTATTTTAAAGGAAAACAACCTGGATGCTATTGCCGCCCCAACCAATGGGTTTGCAGGCTGTATAGACCTGGTAAACGGTGATTATGACAATGGTTTTTCTTTTTCAAGTCCCGCGGCGATGGCCGGCTATCCGCATATTACAATACCGATGGGTTATGCGCATGGTTTGCCGGCAGGTATCTCTTTCATAAGCAGCGCTTATAAAGAGGGCGATATTATTAAGCTTGGATATGCCTACGAACAGGCCTCGAAAAAAAGGGTAAAGCCGGCTTTCAAAGTGGATTTGTTAGGGCAGGTATAGCTGTTTAAGTTGTTTTTTGAAGGCTCCTTTACTTAAGGGTTTTTCTCAATATTTCTCAATATTTTCAACATGAGATCGTTTTGATATTCAAGGTGTGATAAAATAGTTTCAATTTCCAGTTCGGCCTGCATGTTTATTTTAAGATCTGCTTCGGCTCTTAAATCAGCATGTTTTGCCTGTACGTTTTGACCGATCATAATTAACGGCATCAAAAAAAGTTGTATCATGTTTGAAATAAAAAGCCAGAGAACAAACCCCGGAAAAGGGTCAAATCTAACAGCCTTTGGCGCAAACATGTTCCAGCCCAGCCATATTGCTGTCCATAAAAAAATAATCACGAAAAAACCCATGCTTCCAACATGGTCGGTTATCCAAACAGCTACCTTGTCCAGTACAGACGGTTTTATTTTACTTTTCACTCCAGAGCCTAAAATTTCTTTTCTTTTATTTTTAAACTCTTCAATAGAAAGCGGTCTCTTTATTTCCATAGTCAAGAATTTGGTTAGTAGACAGTATTGCGCTTAAATTGTTTTAAATAGGATAGATTTGGGGCGACCTGTCAATTCATATCAATCAAAAAATATAAAAACCTTATCTTTCGAAAAAAATTTAATGTTTTATGGAATTCGGTCGTGTAGATACAGAAGCCCTATTTTCGGTTGATTTTACCCTTCCGCCTGATCCCGAATTAACGGTAAAAACACTTGCAGCGTCAAAACCTGGCAATTCGCTAAAGGTTCATGTCGGATGTGCAAAATGGGGACGAAAGGAATGGCTTGGCAAAATTTATCCGCCTAAAACCAAAGAAGCCTCCTTTTTAGATGAATATGTAAAGCATTTTAACAGCATTGAGTTGAATGCTACATTTTATAACACCTACGGGCCCGAGACCATTGCCAAATGGAAGGAAAAAACTGCGGGTAATCCTGAATTTAAATTTTGCCCTAAATTTTCTCAAACTATCACACATATCCGCAGGTTAAAAAACGCGGATGAGGTCACCACAAAATACTATGAAGGCGTTTTGGCCTTCGGTGAGAAACTCGGTCCCCTGTTTCTTCAGTTAAGTGATAACTTTACCGCTAAAAGCCTGCCTGATTTGAAAGCTTACCTGGAAAATCTGCCAAAGGACGTCCCGGTATTTTTGGAGTTGAGGCATAAAGAGTGGTTTGCTGTGCCTGAAAATAGTGATGCCATATTTAATCTGTTACACGAATTAAATATTGGTGCAGTAATTACCGACGCATCGGGCCGGAGGGATGTAGTACACATGAACCTGCCAACACCACATGCGTTTATCCGGTTTGTTGGGAACAGCCTTCACCCTACTGACTATACACGGGTTGATGAATGGGTTGAACGGATAAAACAATGGCAGCAAATGGGGCTTCAGTCGGTTTGGTTTTTTATGCATCAGCACGATGAGCGCTATTCGCCGGAGCTGGCGGATTATGTGGTGGAACAAATTAATAAACACCTTGACTTAAATATCCTCCGTCCGCAATTTATGGACCGTGATAAGGGCCTGTTTGAGTGATATCAGGCTATCAATCCTGAAATAACATTGATGCTTAACGCCAATATGGCTGTATTAAAAGCAAACGACATAAGGGCGTGCCCTATACAAATTCGCCTTATGGTACGCGATGTTATCTCCACATCCGATACCTGGAAGGTCATGCCTACTATGAACGAAAAATAAACAAAGTCAAGATAATCAGGTTCCTGCTTACCGGGAAATCTTAATCCTCCAACATCTTTCGTTTCGCCATCAGTATCGATGTTGGGGTCATAATACAAATGAGCATACCGCAAAGTGAACATAGTATGCAATAGCCACCACGAAATAACCACTGCTGTTATAGCTAATAAAACGTGCTCGTTTTTAGCTACGCCAGAAAGCCCCCTGGTTGATTTTAGTAAATAAGCTATCGCTCCCAAGCTTACAACGGATGCTGTTGTGATAAATAAAAACAGGAAGGTGCGGCTCGAATCCTGTAACTTGGCTATTTTCCGTACTTCGCGCGGGTGGGAGGTAAATATAATTATCCAGTTGAGTGTAATTATCGTTAAAGCGCAGCCTATCCAGGTAACCAAAATTAATGGAGGAAGTGTTAAAACGTTGCGAAGGCTAAAAAAAACAATTATGCTAACTAATAGCGCAATCATTAAGCGATAATGGGCATCCAAACGAAAGAATAACCTTTTATCGGAAAAGTTATTTGTCATAAATTATAAGATTGTTGTCGGCGTTCACTGTTAACATTTCTTGTATGCCTTTGTTCAGGGATATTATATTTTCTATTCCTCAATTATTTCAGTAACCCTTCCCACCTGGCCATCTTCAAGCCGCACCTTTATTCCGCGCGAATGATAGGCCGAACTGGTAAGCAGGTCTTTTACAATTCCCCGTGTTCTTTTGCCCGAGCGCTGATCTTTTTTTAAAATGATGTCAACTTCCAGACCGGGATATATGTCGCTTCTGTTTTGTCCGTTCATAATTGTACCGAATTTGGGAATCTAATTACCAAGATTATGAAATCAATTTCTTTATCGCCCCTTTTACTTTCGCAAAATCAAAGCTTTTTAACAATTTATCCATCGCAGCGGTGATTTGCTCATTCCCTAAATTACCGATACTGCCTTCGTGGGTATGATTAACTTGCTTTTCAGGGTTAAAATCGCCCTTTTCAATAGCCAGGCCGACTTGTTTATAGGCATCCCGAAACGGAGTGCCATTTAATACCAGGCGATTAACTTCTTCCACGCTAAAAAGATAACTGTATTTAGGATCGCTTAAGATATCAGCATTTACAGAGATATTCTGAAGCATAAATGTTGCCATATGCAGGCAATTTTTTATGTCGGTGAAAGCAGGGAACAACAATTCTTTCAGCAATTGCAGCTCGCGATGATAGCCGGATGGCAGGTTAGTGGTCATCATGGCTACGTCATTGGGCAAGGCCTGCAGGCGGTTACACTTGCCGCGCATAATTTCCCAAACGTCCGGATTCTTTTTATGCGGCATAATGCTGCTGCCGGTAGTTAATGTATCCGGGTAGCTTACAAAAGCAAAATTCTGACTTAAATAAAGCGCCTGATCCATAGCCATTTTAGCAAGGGTTGCCGCTATGGATGACAAAGCCTGCGCGATGACGCGCTCTGTTTTACCCCGACCCATCTGCGCGTACACCACATTGTAATTTAAACTATCAAAGCCTAAAAGCTGTGTGGTTAAAGTACGGTTGAGCGGAAAGGAAGAACCATATCCGGCGGCAGAGCCCAAAGGATTTTTATTGGTGATCTTATAGGCGGCCAGCAGCATCTCGAGGTCATCTGTTAAGCTTTCGGCGTAGGCGCCAAACCACAAGCCAAATGAGGACGGCATGGCCACCTGTAAATGGGTATAACCGGGCAATAAAACCGCTTTGTGTTTTTCACTTAGTTCAATGAGCAAACGAAACAGTTTATCGGTTTCTTCCACCACCTGTTGTAGTTCATGCCTGAAAAATAATTTCAGATCAACCAAAACCTGGTCGTTACGGGAGCGGCCGCTGTGTATTTTTTTACCGGCATCACCGATGCGCTGTGTAAGTAAAAATTCAACCTGTGAATGTACATCCTCCACTTCGGGGGCAATGGTAAAGTTGCCTTTGTCAATATCATGGTAGATATTTTTAAGCTCCTTTTGAACAAGCTGCAAATCATCGGCACTCATTAAACCAATGCTTTGCAGCATTTGTGTATGCGCCAATGAACCCAGCACATCAAAAGCTGCCATTTGCTCATCAAATTCACGGTCGCGCCCAACGGTAAAGTTTTCTACCAGTTCGTTTACCATGATGGACTTTTGCCAGATTTTGCTCATTTTACAAATATGATAAATATATTATGCTAAAACTATGTCATTGCGAGCGCAGCGCGGCAATCGCGAACTTTGCGTTAACGCTCTGTATAGTATGAGATTGCTTCGTGCCTCGCAATGACAATCTTAAACTATTTCCCCGAGCATTTCAATATACAGCGCTATTCCTTCCCTGATCTCATCTACATAAACAAACTCGTCGGCGGTATGTGAGCGGGCTGAATCGCCTGGGCCGACTTTAAGGGACGGAATATCCAGTAACGACTGATCTGATGTGGTAGGCGAACCATAGGTTGACCTTCCCAAAGCAATACCTGCCTGCACGATGGGATGACTTTTATCGATTTTTGATGGCTTCAACCTTATAGATCGCGGAGTTACATCACAGGCAACATGCTGGCGGATGATCTCCAGCACTTCTTCATTACGATAAGCATCCGTTACCCGCACATCAACGGTAAAAGTGCAGCTAGCCGGTACCACGTTATGCTGAGAGCCTGCGTTAATAATGGTAACCGACATTTTTACAGGGCCAAAAACTTCGGATTCTACCGGAAACCGGAAGTTCCTGAACCACTCGATATCCGGCAGCGCTTTATAGATGGCATTCTCCCCCTCTTCCCTTGCAGCATGCCCGGCTTTACCGTGGGCCGTACAATCCAGCACCATTAAACCACGCTCGGCAATTGCCAGCTGCATTTGGGTAGGCTCGCCAACAATTCCAAAATCCAATTTGCCAAGGTCAGGAATTATAAGCTCCAGACCGTTAACGCCTGAAATTTCCTCTTCGGCGGTGGTTGCCAGGCAAAAGTTATATTTTAAATGTTCGTGGTCGTAAAAATACAGGAACACCGAAATGAGCGACACAAGGCATCCACCGGCATCATTGCTCCCTAAGCCAAACAGTTTACCATCTTCAATTTTAGCATCATAAGGATCGCGGGTATAGCCGGAGTTTGGTTTAACCGTATCATGGTGTGAATTGAGCAGTATGGTAGGCTTCGAGGCATCGAAATACTTGTTCCATGCCCAAATATTATTTAGTTTGCGATGTGTTTTTACCCCTTTCTGATCCAGAAACTGTTCAATCACATCAGCCGTAAGATTTTCTTCTCTACTAAATGAGGGAATGGCTATTAATTGCTGTAACAGGTCAACCGCCTGTTTATATAGTGTGTTCGTATCGATCATAAAATGTAGCCGCAAAAATAATGTTTTTATAGAATTATGCATGATACTTCTTGTTATAGACAGTCTAAATAATCGCGGGTTTAATAAAATTGCATGTCATTATATTTTTACAACACCAAAAACCATCGGGAATTAATAAATAATTATTATTGCAGCACGATGAAAACATTAATGCTAAGTATCCTTTTATGCTGTTTTGTTATTGGGGCAGCGAATGCCCAGTCAACTAAAACTTATCATGTAAAAAGATACACGCTGACATTTATTAACCAGGATGCAACACTGGATACCGCCTTACAGCAAAGGATGGTTAACACCTTTTTTAAAGTTTATCCTGAATTAGCAAAGGCTTATAACAAAAAACCGGCTAAAGCGGTCACAATGGTTATTGATACCACCTACAAAGGAGTAGCCGAAACAGACAACGGCAAGGTTACCATTAGCTCACGCTGGATGCACCTGCACCCGGAGGATATTGATGTGATCACCCATGAAGTAATGCATATTGTACAGGATTACGGCAACAGTACCGGACCAGGTTGGCTAACCGAAGGCATTGCAGATTATGCCCGTTATAAATTTGGCATAAACAATACCGCAGCAAAATGGGCATTGCCACCCTATAAATTAACTCAAAAATATGATAACGCCTACCGTATCACTGCCCGTTTTTTGGTTTGGGTTGAAGAAAAAGTTAAGCCGGGAATTGTAAAGGAACTGGACAGCCAATTACGGAAGCACACTTATACCGAAAATAGCTGGCAACAGTTAACCGGCAAATCTGTGGATGAGCTATGGAAAAGCTATACAGAAAACCCGGCTGTTTAATCTTCAATTTTGGAGTAGTTGCGGGTGTCGTTCATAGATGCATAGATCAGCAGTGATAGGGCAATACAAATGGTAACGTACCAGTAAAACCAATCTTCATGGTGGTGACCTTTAAATTGTAAGGCGACCCATTCGGCAGATCCTCCAAATATAGAAACTGCCACAGCATACGGAAAACCAACTCCCAACGCTCGTACATTTGCCGGGAAAAGTTCGGCTTTTACTACCGCGTTTATGGACGTATAACCGCTTACTATAATCAGCGCGCACATAATTAAGGCGAAGGCAACCCAAACATCTTTGGTATGGC
>JAQNCM010000188.1 GCA_029237615.1 Mucilaginibacter sp. | reverse complement strand
TTCAACAATAAATACTATGCCTGTTATATTAGGAATCGAATCTTCATGTGATGAAACCTCCGCAGCTGTTTGTGTTGATGGCCATATATTAAGCAACGTAATTGCCAATCAAACCATTCACGAAGCTTACGGCGGCGTTGTCCCCGAGCTTGCCTCAAGGGTTCACCAGCAAAATATAGTTCCTGCTGTACAACAAGCATTATTGGACGCAAAAGTAAACAAAAATGATGTGGATGCAGTGGCTTTTACACGCGGGCCTGGTCTTTTAGGTTCACTGCTCGTAGGTGTATCATTTGCAAAGGCTTTTGCGCTGGCAAAAAACATTCCGCTTATCGATATAAACCACATGCAGGCTCATGTGCTGGCGCATTTTATTGGCGATAATAAGCCATCTTTTCCCTTTTTATGTTTAACGGTGTCCGGCGGGCATACTCAGATAGTTTTGGTAAAAGATTATTTTGATATGGAAGTGATTGGGCAAACGCTGGATGATGCTGCAGGTGAGGCCATGGATAAAACAAGTAAAATTTTAGGATTACCTTATCCTGGCGGGCCTTTAATTGATAAGTACGCCCGCTTAGGTAATGCGGATGCTTATCAGTTCCCCGAGCCACAAATACCGGGCTTTAATTTCAGCTTCAGCGGTTTAAAAACAGCCATCCTGTATTTTATAAGGGATAAGGTGGCTGTTAATCCTGATTTTGTTAATCAAAATTTAAATGACATTTGTGCATCGGTCGAAAGACGGATAGCAACCATATTGTTGAACAAATTAGCTAAAGCTGCAGTGGCTTATGGCATCAGTGACATTGCCCTTGCGGGAGGCGTATCGGCAAATACTGGTTTACGCGAAGGCTTATTAGCATTGGGTAAGAAAAATAACTGGAGCTGTTTTATTCCTAAAATGGAGTATTGTACTGACAATGC
This sequence comes from Mucilaginibacter sp., assembly GCA_029237615.1. Taxonomy (GTDB): domain Bacteria; phylum Bacteroidota; class Bacteroidia; order Sphingobacteriales; family Sphingobacteriaceae; genus Mucilaginibacter. The sequence goes on along the minus strand of JAQNCM010000188.1, from coordinate 4,331 downwards.
AGCCATGATAGCCATTGCCGGTTATTATAAATATTTAAGAGGCGAATTTACCGATCAATCGGTAGCGCCTTTGGCGAGAATGCCGTTGTAGAAGAGTCGATAGACCATGGGCCATAGTCCATCACAATTATTAAAAGACAGTCTATGGACTATGGACCATCGACTATGACTAAAATAGCATGAACATTCCATCACTTATATTCTGGGCGGTATTTGTACTGCCGCTGGTTGCATTTTTAATATGGCTTATACGCCAGGACAAGCGCAAAGGCCCCACCGGGCTTGTCATATTGGCGATAATGGTTATTGGCGCTATCGTTTATATGTACTGGAAGACCAAAGGGCAATAGGCAGCAAGCCAATATTTGTAAGAATTCTTGCAGCTGAAATCCTTATTTAATACCTTGTAAAGGTTGTTTAGTAAATCAATTAATTATTTATGATGATAAAAGTTATTAAGCCTTTGCTGGCTATTTGTTTGCTATTGGTTATCGGTTCTGCATTTGCGCAGCAAATTAAATTAAGTAAGGAAGTTGAGCATGCCCTTACAGTGGTAGATACAGCGCAAATTAAAGCCGACATTGCCTACCTGGCCGATGATAAATTAAAAGGCCGCTTCCCCGGAACAGAAGGCTACCAGATGGCAGTTGACTATGTGGTTAACCGCCTAAAATCACTTAACGTGAAGCCGGGCGGTGAAAATAATACCTGGCTGCAGGAAGTGAAATTACGAAAGGCGTTTTCAAAGGATGCTACAATGTCATTTTATGAAGGACAACGCGATTTTGAAATTCGTGATGGCGGATATATTATTTATCCAAACCCCGAAACGCCAAATATTAAAATTTCTGGAGGATTAGTTTTTGCCGGTTATGGGGTGAGTGAACCTTCTCTGGGATATGATGACTATGCAGGTTTGGATGTAAAAGGTAAAGTTGTGGTGATTACCCGCGGTTCGCCTGATAAATTTTCCTCGTCGGTAGCTGCTCATACGATGAATACTACCCAGATATTAAAGGTAGCAGCGGAACATGGCGCAACAGGGGTAATTATAGCTTCAACTGATTCTACTGCCCGTTTGCCTAATATCAGCAGGGGCATTTATAGCGTGATGGATAAGCAGGGTGGTGTGGCAATTTCAAGGATCTATTATTCCAAACAGGTAAGTGTTTTTGGAGCGGTAGATTATAAATTGTTTAACCTTCTTTTTAAAAATGCCGGAAAATCGATCCCATCCGTTGTTGCACAGCTAAAGGCAGGTCAGCCCGTTTCGTTTCCATTAAATATAGGCGTCAATATTTCCAGTTCGTCAAATTATCAGGATATAATCAGCTATAATGTGATCGGTAAAATAACCGGCTCGGATCCCGAACTAAAAAATACTTATATAGTGCATAGCGCACACCTTGATCATTTAGGCATAAGCACGCCGGTTAAAGGGGATTCTATTTACAACGGCGCGCATGATAATGCTTCGGGTGTGGCAAGTGTTCTGGGCATCGCTAAAATCTACCAAAACATCAAAGTAAAACCCAAACGGTCGGTGCTATTTGTATTAATGACCGGCGAGGAGATGGGTGATCTTGGCTCCGGTTATTTCGCCAAATATCCTACGGTACCCGCAGGCACTATGGTGGCTGACGTTAATACAGATATGCCTACTATTATTGCCCCGCTATTATCCATCACCGCTTTAGGTGCCGAGCATTCGTCATTAGCCAAAGAGGTTGACGAGGCGGCCAGCTATTTAGGCTTAAGCGTTGAACCAGATCCTGAGCCTAAACAAGCCCGCTTTACCCGCAGTGATCAATATAGCTTTGTTTTACAGGGCATCCCGGCCATACATATTAAATACGGCAGCAAAACCCCCGATGGCAAAAATAACCTGAACGAAATGGTAGCAAAATGGCGCGCCGAATACTACCACAAGCCACAGGACGATATAAACGGCATTTTTGATTTTGACGCCGGAAAGAAATATGCACAACTCAATTTTTTAATCGGCTACCTCGTAGCACAGGATATTAACCGGCCAACATGGAATAAAGGAGATGTTTTTGCCGTCAAATAAAAATATACAAAATGTCATGCCGAACTCGGGTTCGGCGCCCCACAGGACAAGCGAAGTGCCTGGTTGACACTTTGCATGACGGCTGCCAAATAAATTCGGCGCTGCTTAGATATTAAAACAAAAAACCCGTTAATCATTTTGTTTGATTAACGGGTTTTTTGTTTTTTGGCTAAGGCCGGATAAATTTATTTACCGCTACCTACCTGCATTGGGTTAACCCCGGCAGACTGGCCGCGTGCCGTTCCTGCTCCTACTTTTTGTTTAAATACCTGGAACTTTGATGGCTCAGGTAATTTGCCCCAGTGGTTGTTGCTTTCGTCAATATCAGCTGTTTCGCGATAAGGGTCTATCATGATGGAAGCCACTTCCTTATCCTGTACATAAAATTTTGATACATGCTGTTCGTTTAACCGCCATATTTGCGCAGGGATCCGGTCAATCTGTTTGCTGCCATCGGTATAGGTAAACTGAACAATAATTGGCATTACCAGTCCGCCTTTGTTACTAAAGTTAAGCTCGTAAAAATATTTATTGGCATACTTTGCTTTGTCCTCGTCTGTAAAAGATTCCGGAGTGCGCGGCGCAAGGGTCTTGGCTTTAGTCATATCCCGAAATTTTGAACTGTCAACGGCCGCAAGGCCCCTGTCATATTTCCAGTAAAAATCGCGCACTGTTGTATCCCTATCTACATAAAACTGTATCTTCTTGTCCTCGCGGTTTCTTACTTTCGAGATATCCTCATAGTTGTTAACTATTGGCGCCGCCACTTTATTGGCATTGCCTTGCGCGCCCGGAGCACGTCCAAATTGCTGTGGCATATTACCATTCAGGTCGGCACGGGCTGCTTTAACCGAATCTAACGAGATATCGCAAGGGTCGGTTCCGTAAAACCATCCTCTCCAAAACCAGGCAAGGCTTTCACCGCTGGCATCTTCCATCGTTCTAAAAAAGTCGGCAGGGGTCGGGTGTTTAAATTCCCAGCGGCGTGCGTATTCTTTAAAGGCAAAGTCGAACAGTTGGCGGCCCATAATAGTTTCGCGCAATATATTCAAACCGGTTGCAGGCTTGGTATAAGCATTTGGACCGAACCTTACAATATTTTCGGAATTGGTCATGATAGGCTCCAGTTCATTTTTTGGAAGCTTCATGTAATCCACCTGGGTATAGGCAGCACCTTTTTTGCTTGGGAATTTATTATCCCAAAGCTCTTCGGTAAGGTATTCAACAAACGAGTTTAAGCCTTCGTCCATCCAGCTCCACTGACGCTCATCGCTGTTTACTATCATCGGGAAAAAGTTATGCCCCACTTCATGTATGATCACGCCGATCATTCCATTCTTGGTGCTTTCGCTGTAGGTGCCGTCTTTCTCGGTTCTGCCGTTGTTAAAGCAGATCATTGGATACTCCATGCCGTTTGATGCCTCAACGCTCTGCGCAACAGGATATGGATATGGGAAAGTAAAGCTTGAATAGGTTTTTACGGTATGCGCTACCAGCCTGGTTGAATACTTGCCGTATAAACCATAAGCCTCTTTACCATAATAACTCATGCACATTACATTTTTGCCTTCCACTTTTTGGCCCATACCATCCCAGATAAATTTACGGGAAGATGTCCATGCAAAGTCGCGAACATTATTAGCCTGGAAAACATAGGTCTTTTTAGCGGTGCTTGGGTTTACTTCCGCTTTTTTAGCTTCGTCTAAAGTAACGATCTCTACCGGCACATCTGATGTTTTTGCTTTGTTATACCTGGCTAACTGTGCCGGTGTTAATACAGCAGCGTAATTCAAACATTCGCCGGTACCGCCAACCACGTGATCAGCCGGAACGGTTAGCTGCACTTTGAAGTTGCCAAATGTTAAAGCAAATTCGCCGCGTCCTGTAAACTGGTGGTTTTGCCAGCCCTGGAAATCACTGTAAACGCAAAGGCGTGGATACCACTGGGCCATGGTAAACAGGTAGTTGCCATCGCCGGGGAAATATTCATAACCGCCGCGACCACCAAAGGTTAGCCTGTCGGATATTTTGTAGCTCCATTTAACGTTAAACACCATGTGCTGGCCAGATTTTAAAGCCACAGGCAGGTCAACGCGCATCATGGTTCTATTAATTACATACGGAAGCGGTTTGCCCAGTGCATCTGTAATGCTCAGGTTCTTATCGCCATAGCCATTATCTTCTTTTACCCGCTCGGCCCGCTCCAATTGAGCAGTGCCCGCCACTTTCGGCATAACCGTAGTGTTTTGGTAGTTGGCAT
>JAQNCM010000185.1 GCA_029237615.1 Mucilaginibacter sp. | reverse complement strand
CATTCGAAAATTTAAATTTAATTGAGCCGATACTCAGGGCTTTAAAAACTGAGGGATATACAACCCCTACACCAATACAGGAACAAGCCATCCCTATTATATTACAACACAAAGACCTTTTAGGCTGTGCGCAAACGGGTACGGGTAAAACCGCTGCTTTCGCCATTCCTATTTTACAGTTATTATATCAGGACAGACTGCAGCATAAAGAGCAAAAAACAATAAAAGCCCTTATATTAACACCAACCCGTGAGTTGGCCATACAAATTGACGAAAGCTTTGCCGCCTACGGTAAACATACCGGCCTTAAACACCTGGTTGTTTTTGGTGGAGTATCACAAAATCCGCAAACAGATGCGTTAAAAAGAGGCGTTGATATTTTGGTGGCTACACCAGGCCGTCTGCTTGACCTGATGAACCAGCGTTATGTTCACCTGGATCATATAAAAATGCTGGTGCTGGATGAAGCTGACCGTATGCTGGACATGGGTTTTGTACATGATGTAAAAAAGGTAATTGCCAAAATACCTGCTAAAAGACAAACCTTATTTTTTTCGGCTACTATGCCGAACGAAATTCAGCAACTGGCTAATACCATTTTAACAAACCCCGAAAAGGTAGAGGTTACACCGGTTTCCTCAACTGCCGACACCATACAGCAGTTGCTTTATTATGTAGAGAAGAATGATAAGAGATCATTGCTTGCCCACATCCTTAAAGATAAAAACATCAAGACCGCCCTGGTATTTACCCGTACCAAACATGGCGCGGATAAAGTAGTAAAAGACCTGGTACGTGTAGGTATCACTGCCGAAGCGATACATGGCAATAAATCGCAAAATGCACGTCAGCGTGCATTGACAAATTTCAAGAACCGGACCACCCGTGTGTTGATAGCTACTGATATAGCAGCCCGTGGTATTGATATTGATGAGCTAACCCATGTAATCAATTACGAACTGCCGAACATCCCTGAAACATATGTGCACCGTATTGGTCGTACAGGCCGGGCCGGTGCCAGCGGTATTGCGCTCTCCTTTTGTGATGAAGAAGAAATTGAATTTTTAAAGGATATTCACAAACTGATCTCCAAAGAGATTCCTGTGGAGGAAGGCCACCCCTACCCAATGAGCCCGGTAAGCATAGCTGCAAAGCATGCTGAAGGTAAAAAGAAAGGGCCGGCTCAGCGCGGCGGATCAGGTAATAATCGTGGTCGTAGTTTTGGCAGAGCAGACCGCGGTAGAGGAGAAAAGGGAAGCAGCAGTGGTATGAGTGGCAGAAGCGGCAACGCCGGCAGAAGAAGGGACTAATCTTTGATTGAGTGAGTGGTTGATCAGGTTAAAAACTATTCACCCAATCAACTAATGTTGAAAAGTTTATAACGATATTTGTTTTCGATTTTCCTTTTAGATAATTTTAAATGAAATTTAATTTGCCGGGATGAAACGTCTGATTGATCTTTTCAGGAACAAGTATTTTTTGATTTCTATCGCTTTTTTGGTGTGGATGGTGTTTTTTGACAGGAATGACCTTTTCTCGCAATACCAGTATCACCAGCAGGTAAGCAAATTAAAACAGGAGCGCGACTTTTACCTTAAAGAAACCGCCAAAGTAAATAAGGACCTTGATGAACTCACTTCAAATCCGCAAAAACTGGAGAAATTCGCCCGCGAAAAGTACCTCATGAAAAAGGAAAATGAGGATGTTTTTGTAATTGTGCAAAAGAAGAAAGACGAATAAATAAAGAAGATATAGAATAAATAAAAATATCATTGCGAGTGCAGAGTGGCAATCTCAACTATACAGAAAGGCCTCGCATTCTTTACATTACTTCACCGCTCGTCATAGCAATGACAATTACGCTATTCGGAGTCTAACTAACTTCTAATTTCAAATCGACCGGCAAATTAGCTTTTCTTTTAGCCAATAACCTGTTCCTCCATTTCAATGCTGGCTTCTCAATAAGGTATCGCAACACAAGGGCGGCTCCAATGCATGCGATAATACAAATCAACATAGATAAATTACTATTCTTATCGATCCCGGCATTTTCAAGTAAGCCTTGCGTTGAATGAATCACAATTTTATGTGAAAGGTAGACGGAATAAGACAGCGTGGCTATTTGCGACGTTAGCCACGACTTAACGCTAAACAGCATATTCGACGGGCAAACGATGGCAGCTAAAATAATTCCGTAAGCCAATGAGATAAGCGGGAAACCAAAAAGGCAAGTATAAAAAGTATCCTGTGGCGTACTAACAAAGTATGCGGCTAATAAAACCGCCAAACCTAAAAGCATGATGATATTGCTGCGTTTGTTGATCCATTCCTTCACCGAAGGGTAAAAGGTAAAAACCCCGGCAATGCTAACGCCGATAAGCAATCCATCTAACCGGTTATAAGTGGGATAATAAATATATTTGTTCCAGGTAAGTCCCAAATTATTGGTTTGGAGTACTGGCTCCATAAAATGATACCAGCCCCATAATCTTAAAATAAAACCCGCAACAAACAATGCTAAAATAAGGTAGATTGCTTTTTTGCCCGCTTTAAAATAAGTAAACACCCAAAAAATCAAGGGAAGGAGTAAATAAAACTGCTCTTCTACACATAAAGACCAGTCGTGACTAAATGTTCCGTATTTTTTCAAGTCGAAACCAAAATTCAGGGTGAAGGTTAAATAACGCCAAAGTGGTGCAGGACTCCCCCATTCCCTTAAAGAAGGAAAAGTAAAATATAGCGTAAGCACAACCAAAAAAGGCGGTAAGATCCGGAAAAAACGTTTTATAAAAAACTCCCATAAGGAAATGCTTTTCCCTTTGGCAATGGTACTGAAAAGTTGCCCTGATATCAAAAAACCGCTTAACACAAAAAACAGGTCCACTCCTGTCCACCCAAATCCTGCTAAATTTTTTTCCCATGCAGGATGTCCAAAAAATTGATAATGAAAAAGAAAAACGGAAATTATGGCTACCGCCCTCAGATGATCTAATCCTAACAATTTATGCTTGTCGGAAATATTTGATGTAACAGGTTGATGTTGCATTATAAATAACTTTGCAGTAATATATTATAAATAAAACAGCGGTTATTTATCTATTGATAATTTTACACTTCTCCCTCTCGTTTACGCAGAAACCATTCCAGGCTGAGCAACCCCAACATCAGCACAAACACCCACTTTACATCGATGATATCGCTGTAGTGCTTGTCTTCATAAACTACGGTTTTAATATTGTCGTTTTTGCGGATCAATCTTGCAAGCTGGTTTATTTGTGATGGCTGCAACATTACCCCGCCGCTTTGTTTAGCAATCGCATTCAGCAACTGGTGATTAGCCGCACTTTGCCGCGATTCCAGGTTTAACGGTTTTATCGTTAGCTGGCCGCCCGCGCTGAATTGTTTGGTGCCATTCTTTGTAGTGGCAGAATAGGTATATTCTCCAACCGGCAAGGTCTCTGCGTCCAGCTGGTAACTTTGGCCGTTGCGACTAAACAGGAAACTATAATTTTTACCAGCACTATTTCTAAGCTCTATTTTCACATCCGGTGTATTGATCAGTTCAAGGGCGTCATTGTATAATTCAGCATTGAGGATCACGTTTTCACCTTCGTCAAAGACATATTTAGCCGGGTAAACAATAAAACGCTGCCGGTTGGCATTGGCGGTTAGATATTGAACACCCTGGCCAAACAGCTCTTCCAATGCGTGGTGATTTCCATAAGCTTGAAATTCTGCTAACTGCCAGCGCCACACTCCTTCGCCTGTTAGTACCCCAATCCGTCGGCCGCCCTCGTCGCCAAATGCAAGCAACGGGTACGTGGTTTCAACATTTCCTATCCGCTGTTTCAGTACGGTTTCACCCGGTGGTGCTGAGCTGTAACTGCCATAAGGGGCCAGTAAGGGAGGAAACGACACTATCTTTTGTCGTGAAGAATCTGACAGGGTAAAGCCTGTAAATTCGGCTGAAGGTTGTGCGAACACTTCCTGCATTTCAGCTCTTCCGGCACTTATCCGTATTAGTTTTTGTTCGTTGTTAAAATCCTGAAGATTGGTTTGCGCACCTGTAATGTACCATACCGGTAGTTTAGCTTTTATAAGATTTTGTATAGCGCTATTGTTATTTGCAGCTAACTGGTAAAGGATAACTAGGTTGTAATCGCCGGGCTTAACGGTAGCGAGATCCGATAGTAAACTTGCTTTTACCTCATAATTTTTATTATTTTCAATCGACTGGCGGATCACGCTTATGTCCGGGTGCGGGCTTTCATATAAAAGCAATATCTTTTGCCTGGCATCCAGCACATCCACATAGATAGATTCACTGTTGTTTTGGGTCGATAGTTCGTTTTTAACCGGTGCTATATTTATCGTAAATTTTCGCGTTCCTTTTTTATCCGCATTCAATTTAATAGGCACCACTTTGTGAAAGTCATTTGAGGTTACGGGTATATTTTGAGCAGCTACCTGCCGACCATCTTCCGTAACATTTAAATGCATGATTTCACCCTTAGCCTGGTAGGCCTCTGCCAAAACCTCTACTTCAAAATCGTTACCCAAAAAGGCAGTTTTATTATAATTTACATTGCCAATCAGCAAATCCCGTTTCGCCATGGTATCACCTAAGGCAATGGTGTAAATACTTGTTTTGAAATTTTTGGCCTCATATTGCGGATCGCTCCCCTGGTTGTACAAGCCATCGGTAGCCAACACAATGGCTCCTATATTTTGATTAACAAACCTGTCATTTAATACATGAAGGGCTTTTGATATATCTGTTTGCTTTCCGCTAAAATCGCTTGAGAGACCGCTTGCAATATCGTGGTTAAAATGGAACTCCTGCACATCATAATCGCTGCCCAGGTCTTTCTTAAGGTTAGCCAGATCATTAACATATGCTCTGGCCCCCTCTAAATCTCCCCCGCCTACTGCCGGAGAGACTTCTGTACTATTCGAAGCCCTCCCTTCCGGGGAGGGTTTGGGGGGCGCTGAAAACATCTTTATTGATTGCGAGTTATCCTGCAACACTAAAACCAGCGGCTTTTGAGCGTTATAGCTCACGGATTTAACTAACGGCGAAAGTAAAACCAATGCGATAATGGTTACTACCAATGCGCGGATAGCAAAAAGCAGGTAACGGAATGTTTTTTTGAGATCTAATGGTTGCCGGTAAAGCAGCCACGCATATAACAAACCCAACGCCAGGCAAGCAGGCACCCACCATCCCGAAACCGTTCCCCAGGTTATTGAAAATAAAAACAGCATATCTGTAAGCCAAATATGCTGTTTTTATTTGATAAGAGTTAATTTGAAAATTTGAAAATGTGGTGATTCGAAAATTTAAAATCTGTAAAAGATTATAAATCCGAAATCGAACATCCGAAATAAGAGATCAGACTATAACATTCCACCGTCAACAGGGATTACCTGTCCGGTGATATAAGCAGCCATATCAGATGCCAGGAATACGCAGGCATTCGCTACATCTTCTGTTGCACCGCCGCGTTTAAGCGGAATGGCCTGTGCCCAGCCTTCTACCACTTTAGGGTCCAGCACTTCGGTCATTTCGGTCTTTATAAAGCCCGGGGCTACCACATTGGTTCGAATATTACGTGATCCTAATTCTTTTGCTATCGATTTTGAAAAGCCGATAATGCCTGCCTTTGACGCTGCATAATTAGCTTGCCCGGCATTACCCTGTACACCTACTACCGAGCTCATATTTATAAATACCCCGTTACGGTTCTTCATCATTATTTTTGATGCTGCCTTGGTAACATTGAATATCGATTTCAGGTTAACATCCATCACGTCGTCCCATTGTTCTTCTGTCATGCGCATTAGTAAACCATCTTTGGTAATACCTGCATTGTTAACCACCACGTGTAAGGTACCGAAATCAGCAACAATATCGCTGATAAGTTTTTCAGCCTCATCAAATTTGGAAGCATCAGAACGATAGCCTTTTACTTTTGTGCCAAACTTTTGCAGCTCCTGCTCTAAAGCCAAGCC
>JAQNCM010000173.1 GCA_029237615.1 Mucilaginibacter sp. | reverse complement strand
CGTAGCTCTGCATTCTGTTTTCGTATTTATGGGCTATTACCTCCCTGATCAGTTCAACCGCTGGATTCTCCTAGTTGGTGTATCGTTTTCGTTTGCCGGAGCTGATGTTAACCGTGGTTAATGCTTGTACATCAGGTTGCATTTTAACATTAATTAGCTGCACTTTTCCAGCAATTATAATCCGGGTAACTGTTTTATAACCTATCGAAGTAAATTTTAGCTCCGTATAGGTTTTTCCGGTTGTTATGGCATATTTACCATTACTATCGCTACTAACGCCACTAGATGTACCTGGAAACGAAACGGATACCAGCGATAAGATTTGATTTGTGTGGGCATCGGTTATAGTGCCTCTAACTATGGTATTTTGTCCTTTAACTAAAACCGAGAAGAATAAAAGAATTACTAATAAGGGGTATTTCATCTGAATGCTTTTCAATGTATAGTAATTGACAAGGTTAATTCCTTTTTAAAAAGCATTTCAAAAAAACCGGTAGATTGTTGTTGCATTCTGCTGTTTCTTTGTTCACTTTGGATTTTAGTGGTTTAACGGAAACAATCCAAAATTGTTATTAATAATCTATGAAAAGGCTTGATGTTTAAAAAATTAACATAATTTAACAGGCCGCCACAGGGATATATTGCAGGTTATATTTTGCATGCTAAGGGAGGGTTACAAAGAAACGCCTCTTTTCCAGGGGATAAAATCGTCCTGCCCTAGCTGCACTGCTTTTGGCTCGGCTTCGCCGCTTGCTACCTGTATTATGTATTCCAGTATCCGTTCCCCGGCTTGTTGTATTGTCTCTTTCCCTTCAATAACCGTCCCGCAATTAATGTCGATAATGTCTGGCATTTTAACAGCAGTAGCAGTATTGGTTGATAGTTTAATCACCGGGGTAACCGGGTTACCTGTTGGGGTGCCCAGTCCTGTTGTAAACAGTACGATGTTGGCACCTGCGCCAACTTCGGCAGTAGTACTTTCCACATCGCTCCCGGGTGTACAAAGCAAATTAAGCCCGGGTTTTGTTACTTTTCCTGGATAATCCAATACATCGGTAACAGGCGAGGTTCCGCCTTTTTTTGCTGCCCCGGCAGATTTTATGGCATCGGTAATTAATCCGTCGCGGATATTTCCGGGTGATGGGTTGGCATAAAAACCGGATCCGTCCGCAACTGCACGGGCATTATAAGCGGTCATCAACTTCATAAATTGATTTGCTTTTTCTTCGTCAACGCAACGGTCGCTTAACTCCTGCTCTACGCCGCAAAGTTCCGGAAATTCCGAAAGTATAACAGCACCTCCCATTGAAACCAACAAATCAGATACGTAGCCTAATGCCGGGTTAGCAGAAATTCCTGAAAAGCCGTCGGACCCGCCGCATTCCAGTCCTATACATAACTTTGATAAGGATGCAGGTTTCCGCTGTACCTGGTTAGCTTGTACCAGGCCGGCAAACGTTTGTTTCAAGGCCTGCTGCATCATATCTTGCTCGGTTCCTACTTTTTGCTGCTCCAGAATGATAAGCGGCTTGCTGAAGTTTTTATCGCGCAACGCTATTTCCTGCTGCAGGATACTTACCTGCGCATTCTGGCAACCAAGACTTAATATGGTTGCTCCCGCCACATTAGGATGAGTAATATAACCTGCTATGAGTCCGCACAGCGTTTGTGCATCTGCACGGGTACATCCGCAGCCCATTTCATGCGTCAGGAATTTTATACCATCAATATTTTTGAAAAGCCTTTTTGATGTTGCTTTATCATCAGACGCTGCTATATCGGCATTTAATATTTCCTGTGCAGATTTCCCGGCCCGGTAAAGCTCAATTAATTGCTCTACATCGCCTTCGTAAGTCTTGGCCTTTTTATACCCGAGCTTATCGGATAATGCATCCTTTAACACATTGATGTTTCGGTTTTCACAAAAAACCAGGGGGACCACAATCCAATAATTACCTGTACCCACTGATCCATCGGACCGGTGATAGCCCATAAAGGTTTTGCCCTCAAATTTGCTGGTATCCGGTTTGCGCCAATCAAGTTTACGCTCTCCTAAATGGAATTCACTTGAAGCGTGATGAACGGTTTGTGTGCTGATTGGTCCGCCCGGTGGAATAAACTGTGTTGCCTTACCCACCAATACGCCATACATAAATATTTTATCACCAGCTTGCAGATCAGTGATACTGAACTTATGCTTGGCTGCGATATTGCTTGTCAAAGTAAAGCTTTTCCCTTCAAAACTGACCGTTGTTCCCTGCGGCAGATCCTGCAGGGCTACCAAAACATTGTCATTGGGATGGATCTTTAAAAAAGTATCTTTTTTTTCTGACATGTCATTTATTCAATTCAAATATCTTATTCATCAAAACCCATTTTTCACCTTTAAGAGCCTTTTTAAGAGGCTGCTGGTATTCCCACATCAGGTTTTCCCATTCCTGTACCTGGCTGTTTGCTGCATCCATTTCGGCTTTCTTTTCAAAGGTAAAGCTATCATTCGTTTCCATAATCATAAATAAACGGGTATCAAACCGGTATATTTCCATCTTAATTATACCCGATTCAACGATACTTTTGCGTATTTCAGGCCATATTTCAATATGATACCTTTCGTACTCCGCTATTAAAGCAGCATCATCTTTTAAATCCAGGGTTAAACAATAGGTATGCATTTTGGATAGTTGACTGCTGATTAGATTAACAAATGGTTTAAGTCAGGATATGTATCCGGTCAAATGAACCATTCGCTAATTTCGGCTATACAAAGAAATGAGTTTGCTTTAAACAATTATTAAAATTATCAAAAACATTACATATTCAGAAATGATCAGCAGCACCTTAAAACATTTCGCCTAAATTAACAAAAAGGCCATGTGAGCCGTAAAGTCCAAAGGCGTAATCCAAACAAACGTTGGTGTCCGAGTGCTTGTTAATTTTTACACGTATGCCGGTCCCGGCGGCAGGGGCGATTTTTTCGAATCTGTTAGTAGTAAATTCTGAAAAGCTTTCTGCGTTTGCAAATACTACACCACCTATTAAGCCATTTTTGGTAATACCAAAACGGTATTCACTTTCCAGGTAAAGAAAATTCTTGCCTCTGAATCTGTCCTGGGTATATCCTCTGCCAGAATTGTTATACATATCTTCTCCTGTAGCCGGAAGATCAAGATAAGGAACGGCACCAGACGTAAATTGAACTATGCTCCAAAAGGCAAGTATATTATTCGATTGAGGCGACAACTTCAAAAATTTCTTAAATTCCATACTCAATTGCCTCCAACTATTGTCACTTCCTAAAAACGTATAATTCTGACGATAAGAGATAGAAGCCAATCCTCCGCCAAGCGGATTTATTTCGTTCCTTCGGCTATCGTAAAGCAGGTTTAAAGTCAAACCGGAAGATGTTGAAGCAGTTGCAAAGCCATATTTTTGAAAATCGGAAACTGTACGATCTGCATTACCGCTTTGGCTGATATTATAATGGTGATCCAGTTTGTAACCTATCCCCCCGTAAAGATCAGGGAGTATTTTTTTAAATAAAGTAGTGTAAGTTCGCAGATATATAAATTTTATGGGATCATCCTTAGCGCTCGTCGTTTTGGTGCCTAAACCATAAGTATCCTCAGGATACTTTTCCAAACGCAGGTCAGTAACTAATTTGTAATTATTGTTATCAGCCCAAACTTCGGAGCGACTGGTGAATATCAACTGGCCTTTAGTATCATAAATGGTTTCGGCATCAATCGCCGACAAGTTTTCTTTGTGAGAGCGGCTGGTATAAAAAGCAACATTCCCAGTCAGATCGACTGCAAACCCGGTGGAAAGCGAATATCCAAATGCCGGCACCAACGAAAAATTTAATTTGCCTGATTTCTGCCTTTTGTTCTCAAGCGCTTTTTTCTTCAGCACCTTATACAATAAGTCAATAGCATCCACTTGTTTAGACGAATCTATTACAGGCTGTGCCGTTTTTAGATTTGAATTTTTAGATGATAATGACGTGTCCTTTTGCGCAAAACTATTAAAAGAAATAAAAACAGTAACTACACAAAATAAATATCTTATGTTTTTCAAAGCAGCGTTTCTATGTGTTGGTAATCAAAATAAATGCGTGTTCATAAATTGAATGATATTCCTTTTAAGAATTTATATTTGTTTGCTTAAAATTAATTGACCATCAACATTAAAACACTTCTCCCAGGTTAACAAAAAAGCCGCGCGAGCCTCCGGTGCCAACCCCATAATCAATACATATATTTGTATTGGAATGTTTGTTTACTTTAATCCTCAAACCGGTTCCTGCGGCAGGAGCTATCTTTTGAAAGGCATTGCCCTGCAATCCGGTAAAACTTTCGCCATTAGCAAAAATCACGGCTCCAATCAATCCGTTATGTGTAATTCCAAAACGATATTCCCCCTCCAGGTAAAGCATATTCCTGCCTCTAAATCTGCCTATTGCATAACCTCTGCCGCTGTTATTATACATATCCCAACCGGTAGAAGGTAAATCAAGATATGGCACATTACCCCTGGTAAATGCAGCCATACTCCATAAAGCGAGCACGTTGGGCGAATTTGACGAAAACTTGAAATATCTCCGGAAATCCATTTGCAACGACTGCCAATTTGCATTACTGCCCATAGCCGTTAAATTTTGACGATAAACAACATTGGCATACCAGCCATTTTGTGGGCTAAGGGGGGGTTTCCGGTTATCAAACAAAAAATCAAGATTAATTCCCGATGAAGTTGATGCGGTAGTTTGACCGTACTTCTCATAGTCCGACGTTGTGTTATTCAAATTCCCGGTAGCCGTAATACCGGAATGATAATCGAGGTTATATCCTACACCTGCATAATAGTCGTTCGCGATTTTTTTAAGCACAGTTTCATATATACGTACATAAGTAAAATCCAGATCGTTATCCGTGTTGAAGGTTGTTGTTGATCCTAAGCCGTAAGTTTCCATAGGATACCTTTCCAAACGCAGGTCGCTCACGACCTTATAGTTATTTTCAAAGGCCCAAATTTCCGATCGTGTTAAAAATACTTTTTGCGTTTTAGAGTCATACGAAACGTCAGCGGCCACTACCGAAAGGTTCTCGTTGTGTGATGTACTGGTATAAAATCCTACATTACCGCTGATGTCTGCTATATAACCAGTTGAAAGCGAATAACCGCCATAAGGAATTACTGAAAAAATGGCTTTTTGGGGGAGTTTCCTTTTATCGGAGCCGGTTTTTTTATCCAGCATTTTTTGAAAAATGTCTATCAGGTCTTTTTGATTGACAGAATCAATAGCCGGATTGTTCAAGTTAGTGATCTCTGTACTTTGAGTAGCTGTAACTGCCTGTTGCTGCGAAAAAGTGTGTGTATATATTAAAACTGCGGCTATGCTGAGTAAGTATTTAAGTGTCTTCAACTATATATCCGCAATTAAAGGTTAAATTATCTGGTTTACATTAAGCCACTATGACCAATGTTTTATCAAATAGTTTAATTATTATCTATATCTATCAAATAATATTAAACTTCAATAACTGCGGAATGTTATACGTACAATCCGATTTAAAAGATGTTATATTATAATTATTATATGAAAAAATAAGAGGTTTAAACTTGCTTAAGCTGACTTAAACCTATGCTTCTTGTCAGTCTTAAATTACGCGACCCTAATAAATAATTCCCAGGCTGATGTTAAACAAACCGAAATCCTTGTACCCGATTTTTAAAGGTGTTGTTTCTTTTCATTACACATGATTTTTAAACAATCAGGCAAACTGGTGGTTATTAGTATTAAACAGCATTATGAATAAGCAGGGGAATGACACCGTTAAAAGTAATGAGGGCAATATAAAACCCGGAGGTGAAAACACATTACTTAAAAACCCGGAAAAGGAAGCCAGTGGTTTGCCGGACATCAATGCTGAAAATTTTGATGACCAGGGAGATATAGAAGGTATGCAACTTGGCATGGCAACCCACAGGGAGGCGGATTCAATGAATACGGAACAACAAACGCTGTCTTCCGACCACGATAAAGTCAGTAAATAAAACAAGAAAGTGCAACTAACCAGGCTTCAGGCAGATGAGATTTACCAACCTGTCCGGTCCATTTTCCCCACCTCTTCAAATTGTTACAAGACCAGTACTACGTGTATTTATTATTAATATAACTTAGTTGCTCAATTATAAACAACAATGAAAAAGTCACTTTTGCTATTTGCAGCAATTTATTGCTTCGGCAATACCGTTTATGCGCAGCATTCAAATAAATGGCAATACTTGTTTAACGGAACTTCTGTAAAGGAATTACGTGGCTACAAAATGGATGCTTTCCCGGAGGCATGGAAGATAGAGGATGGCGCATTAGTTGCCCAGACGAATGTTCCGAACGTAGACCTGGTAACAAAAGATACTTATACCAATTTTGATTTAACGTTGGAATGGGCGATGTCTGAAGGAGGCAATAGCGGCATTTTTTATAATGTACAGGAAAACTCAAGCCACGAATCGGGCAATGGCAATAGCCCAAACTGGCTGGATAATTTTGAATTCCAACTATTGGATGATATAGGTTTTAACGATCATGAGCCCAGGCGTTCGGCAGGTTCGCTGTATGATTTAATTACACCACAAAATAAACACCTTAAACCTGTTGGCGAATTTAATACCGCCAGGTTACTGGTAGATCATGGGCATGTGGAACAATGGATAAATGGCGAAAAGGTGGTGGAATATGAACTTGGATCCAAAGAACTTAATGATCTGATTAGTAAAAGCAAGTACCGGAACAATCCTAATTTTGCCAAATCTACCAGCGGCCACATTATGTTTCAACATCACGGCCAAAAGGTATGGCTGAAGAATATAAAAATAAAGCGTTTATAGAAAAGATGCACCCCGTTACTTCCGGACAACAGAAATGATGAAATTATGCATTAATTTTACGTAAATCTAACCGCAAATTATGCCGAATAAAGCACTAACACAAGATAATTCCTGGCCACTGCCCAAGTTTTATTTTAAAGTATTATTCAGTTCACTGGACAGCCCTGCCTCATTTCAGGAAGTCTCAGGATTAGAAACTGAATCGCCGGTTAATGAGTACCGGCAGGCAGGGAACCAATTATTATCAACAAAAAAATTCCCCGTTATGGCCAAAACGGGGAATGTAACAATGCGTAAAGGAATTTTTGTTAATGAAGCGAAATTTTCTAATTGGCATTTAAAATTCATGGGCCCTTCTTCTCCCCAATATAAAGAAAACGTAGTTATTCAATTGCTGGATGAAAACGGTGCCCGAACCATGTCATGGACACTGGGTAATGCCTGCCTGATAAAAATGACAGGTACCGACCTCATGTCTGAAAGCAACGAAATAGCCATAGAATCACTCGAAATTGCGTTCGAAACACTGGCTGTTACTAACGGGTAAAATCCCAAATCAACAAACTTTCGTATTTAATCTGAAACCTGCAAAAAAAAGCGTTCCGTATCTCACCCCGGAACGCTTTGTTAAGATTAAAAAATCAATAACAATCAACTAAATCCAGGCCGGTGTCTCACTCCGGCCTTTTCTCATGCTCCCTTAAGAGAACCCTAAGCTCTTTATATTATGCCAGTTATAGCTTTTTTTTCGTTGATAAGACGCTCTTCTTGCACAGATTGTTACAGGATAAAATATTAATCGGCCGACGGGCCACCACCCGGAGGCGGGCCACCCGGACCACCACCTGGCGGACGACCTCCAAAGCCACCTGGCCCCATATTTGGCGCTTTACCGGCCATCTTCTGGAAACGGTATGTAAAGGTGAGCAGGTAATAACGCCCTAACCTGTTCACATTTGTTTGTGTAATAAAGTTACCGTTTTGAGTGCTGGTATAACCGGTGTTTTGGTTAAATGCATCCATTAGCGATAAACGCAGCGTTGCCATGTTGCCCTTTAAAAACCTGCGCTCTATGTAAGTATTAAATATATTGGGGTTGGTTGCTCCCTTGTAGCCATAGTAAAGTGTTTTTGAGTAATCATAGCTGTAGGTCCAATCTTTCCACACGTAGTTTTTACCATTTACTCCCAATACCAATGTTCTGAAATTATCCTGGATACCCGGTTGGTTGATTGAGTTTTTGGATGAGTTAACACTATAAGTAGTACTTAACTGGGCATCAATAACATCGGTAATATCAACCCTGAAACGTACACTCTGCGAGGCCACAATGGTTTTGGCAATGTTTTTCTCGGTTGTCATATCATAAGTCGCTGCATCCACATTGGTGATGTAGGATATGTTATTATTGTAAGATAGGTTTCCTACAAAAAACAGGTTGTACTTACGTTTGTCCCAGGGTTTGGCAAATACATAAAAAGCCTGGGCTGAATAATACCCGGGAGCATTTAAATAATTGGTGGCCACAGTACCTGCAAATTTGCTGTTCGGTGTATAAACGCGGGGATAATTGGTAGTATTAGATACTATTTTATTATCTGTTTGCACAAACGAGAAATTACTGAAGAACACGTTGCCCGACTCGAAATTAAACTTATTGTACCGTATGGAGAAACTGTTGTTATACTCCGGTTTCAGATCGGGGTTACCGGTTATTGGATAGGATGCGTTTGAAAAATCGGTAACCGGCTGCAATTCTGAATAAGTTGGTTGATTGCTGCTGCCGCTATAGTTGGCGCTCAACGACTGGGTGCGCGAAAAGTTATAAATGAAATGCGCGTTTGGCGAAAAGTTAAACGCCTGCATACGTGTTGCACCGCTTATTGGCGAGCTGCCTTCCAATAACGAAGGTTGTGCGGTTACTCCTAAAACATAATTGTATTTCTTTTCAACAAAACGGTAGTTTAAACCAAAACGATTGGTGATAAAAGTGAAATTATACTGGTTACTAAGCAACGCGTAATTATTAACCTGGCCGTTTGAAGTTAAGGTATCTGTTTGTTTATCAGCTGTGGTGTAAGAATGTTTATAGTTGTAGTTCACCTCAATGTAGGAGCGCCTGGATATGGGCTCAATGTAGGAGAAATATGCTCCCACGGTATCGGTACGACTGTTGGTATTAATAAACTGATCTAAAGGTGCGTTGGCAGCACCAGAAATATATGTATAAACAGGATTTTGATACTGATTGCTTGTGGAGCGGCCGGTGCCAACGTTTACACTGAAATTGCGCCCATGTCCATTAAATCTGTGGTTATAAAGTACATTTATACCATAATTTGGTGCCGATGAATGACTCAGCGTTTTATAGTTATAGTTTGAGAGTGTAGTCGTATCCCTGGCAAGTAAGTTAGCTCCAAATTGGTTGGTGTTTAGCCCGGCGTACGAATACGAGGGACTTATTTTTAAATAATTGACGGTATCAGGCTTGTACTCCATATTAAAGGTAAACCTGTGGTTCTTTTTCTGATCGGTTTCAGTGTTGCTTTGTGTGTTTGTACTGGGACTGGTAAGCGAAATATTATTTTGAAGCGTTGAGCTGACGGTATTCACCGTGTTGTCAGAAAAGCTATAGCTGCCATAAACAGTGATCTTTTTCCCCCATGAGTCACGGTAATTAAAGCCGATGGATCGCGCAGTAGTAATGCCATTGCTAACATTATTGCCTCCCGGAGGGCCACCGCCGCCCGTTCTGCCGCCGCCGCCGCCACCACCAAAATTGAACAGATTGGTGTTGGTGTTGTTAAGGTTACCTAACACGGCAATCTGCCTGCTGCCCTCAAAATTAAAAAGGTTAGCTTGTGCCAAAAACCGGTTTGCATCTTTGTTCCCAGCTACTTGTGGTATTGCATCCCGTCCGTCGCCTACGCTGGCCTGGCCAAAATACCCGTGGTTACGGCTTGGTTTTATGTTGATGTTTAATATCGTTTCGGGTTCGCCGGTTTTTATTCCGGTTAGGTTGGCCTGGTCGCCATAATCATTTACCATCTGCACATTTTGGACAGCATCGGCAGGCAAGTTTTGTGTGGCAGTTTTTAAATCACCACCAAAAAAGTCTTTTCCGTTAACCCTTACTTTGGTAACGCTTTTTCCCTGGAAGGTGATGTTACCACTGGCATCTACATCGGCGCCCGGAATCTTTTTTATCACATCTTCAATAGGTGCACCATCTCGTACCTTATAAGCAGCGGTATTAAATTCCACGGTATCCTCTTTAATTTTAACCGGTAATACGTCTGATATCACCACCGTGTTCAGCATAGTGGTAGAAGCTTTTAAAATTACCGGTCTTAAAAAAACCGGCTGATTAGTATTGTCCATTACAAAATGACGTTTTATCGGCTCAAAGCCGATTGACTGTATAACCAAACTGAACTGGTTTGTTTTAATCGCGGGGAATACAAAAGCGCCTTTGGCGTCGGTTATGGTAGTAGTGCTGTCGGAGCCTGTTAAAATTTTAACGGTTGAACCCGGTAGGGTGACCTTTGTTGAGTCCATTATCGTGCCATGCACATCACGAGCGGTTTGTGCATCCGCTTTTAGTCCGATGAGGAAGGTTACAACTATAAGAAGGTATAAAAATTTCATGCTTATTTAATTTAGATATAGCAAAACAATACCAAACCCAGCATACCAAAAAACAGAATAGACCAACGCGTTAAACAAGTAGATAAAAACCGCTATTTGCACTACAAAAACAGTGTTTTAACACGCATTTAGTAACAGCAATGTTTTAAAGTTTATTATTAGCCGCTGGTCGGTAAGTTTTGCCTGTTGATAGATTATTATTGGCTTTATGAGAATTACCTTTGTAATATTGCCATTCAGTTAAGTAGTTGATTACGTGAATATTTAATTCATTTGCAGATATATCTGCAATAACAGCCATCACCTGTTTAACTTAATTTAATAACCAATGAAATGATCATTACAAAATCCAAAAGTAAGCTGGTAACCATAATTATACATGTATTGATATGGGCCGTTCTTGGCATGCTGTTTTTCTTTCAGCCGTTAACATTAAACATCGCAATACCTTACCAGTTATGGGTAAAGAATGGCATCACATTCATCCTGCTGGTAGTTGCGTTTTATTTGAATTCGTTTGTACTGGTACCCAAACTTTTATTAAAAAACCAAAATGGTATTTATTTATTGGCAGCAGTTAGCGTAGTGGCTGTTATTGCAATATTTAGCAGCTATGTTGACGATTGGCTAAACCTGCACCAGTTGATGGATGCTGCTTTTCACAAAGGTGTGCCTCAAAAGCACCGCCCGCACGGTCATCATTGGGATCCCTTTATACTGGCGTCCCTTATTGGTACCAGCGCCCTGGTTATGGGTATCAGCACAAGTATCACCACTATACAAAAATGGCAGCACGATAAACAGGTACACCAGGAGATGGAGCAGGACCGGGTGACCTCTGAACTGTCATTTCTGAAGGCACAGATTAACCCTCATTTCTTTTTTAATACCCTTAATAATATTTATGCGCTTACGCTCGTAAACGCCAATACCTCCCGTAAAGCCATCCATCAGTTATCAAGAATGATGCGTTATGTGTTGTATGATACGCAGAATGCCACTACCCGGTTAAGCCAGGAGATTGCTTTTATAAAAGACTATATCAGCCTGATGCAGCTGCGGTTAACTGATGTGGTTAAAATCGAATTTGACTCACCTACAGCCCTTAGGGAAATGGCTATTGCGCCAATGTTATTCTTACCCTTTATAGAAAATGCTTTTAAACATGGCGTAAGCGCCACCCAACAGAGTCACATCAACATAGTGGTTGAACAAAAAAATAATGTGGTAGAATTAATTGTAGTAAATAGTATTATTAAAGAACAAAGTAATAACTTAGAGGAAGGCAGCGGCATAGGGCTTAACAATACCCGCCGCAGGCTCGACCTTTTATATCCCGGCAAGTATACTTTGCTGATCGATGATAATACATCTGAAAATATTTATTCGATTCACTTAACGCTCGATCTGTCATGATATTAAATTGCATAGCTGTTGATGATGAGCCGCTGGCACTCGGCCTGGTGGCTTCGTTTATTGAACAAACACCGTTTTTAAAGCTTGCGGGCAAGTTCTCCAGTGCGGTAGAAGCGTTAAGAGCCATCCATTCGCAAAAAATAGATGTATTGTTTTTAGACATCCAGATGCCCGATTTGAACGGTATCGAGCTCGCACGTGTGCTGGACAATAGTAAAAGCAACAAACCCCGTATCATTTTTACAACTGCGTATAACCAATTTGCGCTGGAGGGCTACCGCGTGGATGCGCTGGACTATTTGCTGAAACCCTTTAACTACGAAGAGTTTTTGCATGCAGCCAATAAAGCATTGGCCTATTGTGAACTGCTCGAAAAATCAAACACCCCGGCAACGGCCACTGCTGCTGCTCCCGAAGAGCGTATAGAAGACGAATACCTCTTTTTAAAAGTGGAATACCATTTGGTACGTATTGCGTTAAATGATATCCTTTATATTGAGGGCTTAAAGGATTATGTGAAAGTTTGGCTCAAAAGCGCTGAAAAACCCATACTATCCCTTACCAGCCTCAAATCGCTTGAAGAAAAACTGCCTCCTAAACGATTTATGCGTGTACACCGCTCCTTTATTGTTTCGTTGGATAAGATTAATTCCATTACCCGTAACGCGCTGCAGATTGGCAAGATCAATATCAGCGTAGGCGACCAGTATAAAGAAAGCTTCAGCCAGTTTTTGAGCAGGTGGGTATAAGCTGCGGCACAATAAAAAATTTATCAGGTTGCTGTAACAAAATACATTTAGCGGAGACTTAATAAGTAAAGGCAAAACGTTGGAAATAAACTACAACTGATTAGGATGATTGCTACAGCCCGATATAAATAATTAATTTACGTGATCATAATTTATTAAATGAATACCCGAAAATCATCGAACGATATCATAAATGCTATTATCTTTGCCAACCGGTTATCCTGATTAAACTATCACAATTTTTAATGAACATCAATAAAATTTTACACAGCTACTGTTATTGTTTGCGAGGCTGCTACAGTCTTAACAAAAAAATAATTGTTCTGGCGCTGCCAGGCTTGCTATTTCTGTATTCGTGCGGCAGCAAAGGCCAGCAAGAAAATGGTGGAAATGCACAGGCTATACCAACTTATAGGGTGGTTACTTTGCATCCCCGGCAGGTAACCTTAACAACTGATTATCCGGCAAGTATCCAGGGTCTTCAGAATATCGAAATAAGACCGAAGGTGGATGGCTATGTAGAAAAAATTTATGTTGATGAAGGTTCGCTGGTTAACAAGGGGCAGTTATTATTCAAGATAAAAGCGCCGCAATATGAACAGGAAGTGCGCACGGCCGAAGCAGGAATAAAAACTGCAGAAGCCGATATCAATACTGCCACGTTACAGGTTAATAAAGTTAAACCGCTGGTAGAAAAAGAAATCATCAGCCGTTATGAGCTTGAATCGGCCCAGTATACACTGCAATCAAAGCAGGCTGCCCTGGCACAGGCTAAAGCCTCACTGGAAAATGCACGGATGAATTTAGGCTATACCACCATTGTAAGCCCCGTTAACGGCGTGATAGGCTCACTACCTTATAAGTTAGGCAGCCTGGTTACCAGCACTACCACTGATCCCTTAACTACCGTTTATAATACAGCTACTGTTTACGCCTATTTTGCAATGAACGAAAAGCAGCTACTCGGTTTTAGTCGTGACAGCAGCAATACAAGCTTTCGTGCCAAATTAAATAGCATCCCGCAGGTTACGCTTGTACTGTCTGATGGTACCGCCTATGCGTACAAGGGAAAGGTTGAAACCGTGAACGGTCTCATCAACACCAGTACCGGTTCTGCCAACTTCAGAGCGGCTTTTGCTAATCCAAGGGGGCTGTTACGTAGCGGCAGCAGCGCAATTATAAGAATACCCAAGACTATTAAAAGTGCAATAGCAGTTCCACAGAATGTTACCTATGAGTTGCAGGACAAGCGGTTTGCTTACCTGGTTGACAGCCACAACAAGATAAAAAATGTTGCCATTACCGTTATGGAGAGTACGCCCGGCCAGTTTTACATTATAACAGGAGGGCTGCAAAACGGTGACAGGATAATTGCCGAAGGTGCAAATAATTTAAAAGACGGAACCGAAATTAAGCCAGTTGAAGTTAATGGTGAAACCCTTTATAAAGGACTTAATTAAATTCAAGATAACTAAGGCGCAAGTGCGTCGGCAGGAAAGGAAATCTCAATAATGGGAGCGTAAAGTATTACATCTCTCACACAAAAAAATATGTTAAAAAGATTCATAGAGCGGCCTGTATTATCCACTGTCATCTCGGTATTGCTTGTTATCCTGGGAGTGATCGGGTTGGTAAACCTTCCCATTTCACAATACCCGGATATAGCACCGCCCACCGTGCAGGTATCTGCTAATTATAGTGGTGCCAATGCCGATGTGGTGCTTAAGAGTGTGATCATCCCCCTGGAAGAACAGATAAACGGGGTTGAGAACATGACCTACATAACCTCATCTGCAGGTAATGATGGGTCGGCATCTATTTCAATTTTTTTTAAGGTAGGTACCAATCCCGACCTTGCTGCTGTAAACGTTCAAAACCGCGTGTCACGTGCTACCAGTCTTTTGCCACAGGTAGTTACCCAGGCAGGTGTTACAGTAACTAAAAGCCAAAACAGCAACCTGCTTATATTTGTCCTCTCGAGCGATAACAAAACTTTTGATGCAACCTTTCTGCAAAATTATGCAAAGATAAACCTGGTGCCGGCCATTCAGCGTGTAAACGGCGTAGGTAATACGCAGATCTTCACATCGAGGGATTACTCCATGCGGATATGGTTAAAGCCGGATGTAATGTCGCGTTATGGACTCATTCCTGATGACATAACCAATGCCTTAAATGAACAGAATATTGAGGCAGCGCCAGGCAAGTTCGGAGAAAACAGCGATGAGTCGTTTCAATATGTAATAAGATATACCGGGAGGCTAAAAAACACTGCTGAATTTGGGAACATCATTTTAAAATCAGTAGGTAAAGGCCAGTTATTACACTTAAACGATGTAGCACGCATCGAGCTGGGCGCAATGGATTACTCTGTCGACCTGAAAACAAATGGCCTGCCCTCCATTGGTGTGGGCATTACCCAGGCATCAGGATCCAATGCCCGCGATGTAATAAACCAAACAAAAAGCATTCTCGAAACTGCTTCGGCGTCTTTCCCGAAAGGATTAAAGATCACCTACATGGTTGATGCCAATGAATATCTTAACGCCTCTATCGAAAAAGTGATCAGCACACTGGTTGAGGCCTTCATATTGGTGTTTATTGTTGTATTTATTTTTCTGCAGGATTTCCGTTCAACCCTTATTCCGGCTATTGCAGTACCGGTGGCAATTGTAGGTACCTTCTTTTTTTTAAGTCTGTTTGGTTTTACCATAAACCTGCTCACGCTATTTGCAATGGTGCTTGCAATAGGGATTGTTGTGGATGACGCCATTGTGGTAGTTGAGGCTGTGCATGCCAAACTGGATAAAGGCTATAAATCGGCCCGCAAAGCTTCAGTAGACGCGATGAGCGAAATAGCAGGAGCCATCATCTCCATCACCCTTGTTATGTCGGCCGTATTTTTGCCGGTTACGTTTATTACGGGATCCACAGGCGTATTTTATAAACAGTTTGGCATCACGCTGGCGGTAGCAATCCTGCTTTCAGCAGTAAACGCCTTAACCTTGAGTCCGGCTTTATGTGCCATATTTTTGAAGCCGCACTCCGAAGAACATAAAAAGAAACGCTGGTTTAACTGGTTCTATACCCGCTTTGATTCTGCTTTTTTTACAGTGGTTAATAACTATAAACGCTCTGTTGGCTTTTTGGCCAATAAAAAATGGATAGTAGTAATTGTAATAGCCCTATTCGCACTGTCCTTAGGCATTCTTATTAAAACCACGCCATCCAGCTTTGTTCCCAGCGAAGACCAGGGAACAATTTTCGCCAGTATCAGTTTGCCACCGGCATCGGGCATGCAGCGTACCGCCGCTATCACCAAAAAGATTGACAGCATAGCCCGCGCACTGCCGTCGGTACGAAAATCGTTGCAGATAGTCGGGTTTAATTTTTTAGCGGGCAGCGGAAGCGCCTACGGCATGGTGATCGTCAAGCTAAAAACATGGGATCAAAGGAAAAATGACAATATCCAAAGCGTTATCGGCCAGCTTTATTCAAAAATAGGCGGTATTCACGAGGCTAACATTTTCTTTTTCTCGCCCCCGACCATACAGGGTTTTGGTGCCGGCAGCGGTTTTCAATTCCAGCTGCAGGATAAAGGCGGCCACACCCCATCAGAACTTTTTAAAGTCACCGGCGACTTTTTAGCGGCATTAAATAAACGCCCCGAAATTCAGAATACCAATACTTCCTTCAATCCAAATTTCCCACAGTACCAGGTGGATGTAAATGTAGCTAAATGTAAAGAGGCGGGCATATCGGTAAATTCAGTAGTAAATACTTTGCAGGGTTATTATGGTGGCCTGTATGCCTCTAATTTTATCCTATTTGGCAAGCAGTACAGGGTAATGGTTCTGGCCGATTATGATTACCGTGCTAATCCAACGGGCTTAAATAAAATTTTTGTACGCAATACAAACGGCACCATGGCGCCCATTACCGAGTTTATCACACTCACCAAAGTATTCGGGCCAGAATCGATAGAGCGTTTTAACTTATTTACAGCCGTATCGGTTACAGGCTTACCAAAGCCAGGCTACAGCACCGGAGACGCCATTAAAGCGATAAAAGCTGTAGCTGCAGAGAAACTGCCGCCCGGCTACGGCTACGATTTTTCGGGATTAACACGCGAAGAAATTTCATCTGGCACACAATCTCTTTACATATTTATCCTTTGCCTGGTATTTGTTTATTTTTTACTGAGCGCGCAATATGAAAGCTATATTTTACCCTTCGCTGTGTTGTTATCATTGCCCATCGGTTTAACAGGCACTTACCTTTTTGCGAAAATAGCCGGTATAGACAGCAATATTTATGTGCAGATCTCCCTTATCATGCTTATCGGCCTGCTCTCTAAAAATGCAATTTTAATTGTTGAGTTTGCACTGGACCGCAGGCGTGCCGGGATGAATATTGTGCAAGCCGCCATTGAAGGAGCCGAAGCCCGTTTACGACCCATTTTAATGACCTCATTTGCATTTATTTTTGGTATAATGCCCTTAATGTTCTCAACCGGTGCGGGTGCTTTTGGTAACCGCTCAATTGGTACCGGTGCTGTTGGCGGCATGTTTATAGGTACCGTTGTGGGTGTTTTTGCAATACCGATCCTGTTTATTATTTTTCAAACCCTGCAGGAAAAAATACGCAGCAAACGTGGGCACGATGAGGATGAGGATGATGCTATTACAACGGCGGTTTAAATTTTACAAAAAAGATAATGAGCAAATCCTATTTAAAATATAGTTGTTTAATCCTTGTATTAATAG
Source organism: Mucilaginibacter sp. (assembly GCA_029237615.1). Taxonomy (GTDB): domain Bacteria; phylum Bacteroidota; class Bacteroidia; order Sphingobacteriales; family Sphingobacteriaceae; genus Mucilaginibacter. The sequence continues at coordinate 16,268 of JAQNCM010000173.1, read as the reverse complement.
GAGCTTCACTGTCATGTAAGGTAACAAGGCCCTACAGTCAGCCCCTGCTTAACAACGCCAACCTTTACCGCGGACAAAGCACAGCCGACACTACAACTATTGCAAGCATGCCCTGGGAAACCTTATTTGCTGATACCGCTTTGAAAGGCCTGATACGTGAAGGTTTATCCAAAAATCTGAATTTAAAAAATGCTATACAAAAAATAGCAGAAGCACAGGCTGTGCTCGGACAAACTAAAGCTGTGTTTTACCCGTCATTAAGCGGAAGTGCGGGCATTACCCGGTCGGAGCAATCGGCGGCAAGCTTAAATTTTCCTGCTGGCATAAACATCAGCACTTTAACCACCACTTATCAGCTTGGTTTGGGTACCTCGTGGGAGGCAGACGTATGGGGGAAATTAAAGAGTGCTAAAAAAGCAGCATTTGCCAATTTATTGCAGACAGATGCCGCCAAAAGGGCCGTACAAACGCAGCTGATTGCCGATATTGCTAATTACTATTACACTTTACTGGCACTTGATAAACAACTTGAAATAACGAAACAAACTGTAAAATCGCGGTTAAAAGAGATGGAAACCATGAAGGACCTAAAGGAAGCCGATGTAGTTAACGGTGCTGCCGTGGTACAAAGCGAGGCAAACCGCTATGCGGCCGAGGTAGTGATTCCTGATTTAAAACGGAATATCCGCGAAACGGAGAATATTATTAATCTGCTGCTTGCCCGCCCGCCCGGTGCGGTAGTACGAACCAAACTGGACGACCAGCAGCCAGCTAACAACCTGCAAACCGGCATCCCGGCACAATTATTAAAAAACAGGCCCGATGTGCAACAGGCGGAATATGCTTTTAGGGCGGCATTTGAAAACACCAATACGGCGCATACCTATTTTTATCCGGCTTTCACGATAACTGCATCGGGAGGGTTCTCAAATTTAACGCTGAAGGACTTTTTTATTAATTCCATTTTTTACAATATCGCCGCCGGGTTAACACAACCCATTTTTAACCAGGGCATTAACAAGGCAAGGTTAAAAATAGCACAGGCTCAACAAACGGAAGCACTTAACAACTTTCAGCAAACGTTGCTGGTAGCTGGAAGCGAAGTATCAAACGCATTATACGCCCATCAAACTGCCATGGAAAAAGACAGTTCCAGAAGCAAACAAATAGCAGCTTTAACAAAAGCTGTTGATTATACCCAACAACTGCTGCGCTACAGTTCCGCAACTAATTATACTGATGTACTGACCTCAGAACAAAGTCTGCTGGCAGCCCGCCTTAACGGTGTTAACGACCACCTGCAACAACTGCAGGCAATAGTAAATCTTTACCGTGCACTGGGTGGCGGCTGGAGATAGGATGGTTTTTATGAACAGTTTAGTAACGGTATTCTGTTACCAAGTGTTACCAAATTTAAAATGGGTTCACATTTGTAATGCCGTTTAGCAAGGCATATACCCTACTCACCCGGCATTCGCTGCGCTCGTCGCCCCCTCTATGCAATAAGAGGATGGATTTAAGAAATATTTTCTGTTGGTTTGAACCGTAAAGAGAAATATGGAAATACAAAACAAAAACGACGGCAAACGCGGCATATTTTTTATGGAAGATGACGGCAAGGAGATAGCCCTGATGCAATATATTTTTTCGGGACCTGGAAAGATGATCATTGTTCACACAGAGGTGGATGAAGCTTATGAAGGCAAAGGGCTGGGCAAGCAGCTGGTAAAAGCAGGCGTTGAGTATGCCCGCGAACACCAGATGAAGATATTGCCGCTTTGCCCTTACGCCAAAAAGATAATAAACATGACCCCTGATTTTGCTGATGTGCTGTTTTAATATTATCCACTATAAAGCTTCTGAACACCTCTCCTTTGGAGAGGACAGGTGAGGCAAAAAACTTAAAATTTATTTACGCAATATTATTGTATGGAATATTTATTTGAAGAACCGGTTATTGCCACTATCGGCATGGTGAAATATTTATGCACCGTGGAGTGGCGGGGCGGCAAATTTATAGTTGACGAACCAGAAAAGTCTGGCGGAAAGGCGCTTGGCCCGGATCCGTATACTTTATTGTTATCATCACTAGGCTCTTGTACGGTGGCAACGCTGCGCATGTATATTGACAGGAAGGGGTGGGATATCCCTGAAATCGCTGTTGCCCTAAACATGTACCATGAAGTTAAAGACGATATAAAAATTATGGTGATAGACCGTAACCTTAAGTTTTTAACGTCAGTAACCGACGAACAGCGGGAACGGCTGATGCAGATAGCCAAAGCCTGCCCCGTGTCAAAACTACTGGAAGCAGGTATGCAGATAAGAACATTTGCTTAAGGAGCAGGTAAAAGGCGAAAGATTTTGCATTTCTTGCTGTTTTTCTGTGCTTTCCATTTTCAAACTAATCTCTAACCACATTCATCACCCTGTAAAAGAACAAGCCTCCGATAACATACAGCAGTACATCGATCCAGTCGGCTGTATAGTTTTTTGATAACCAGGGCAGCAGCCCTTCAAAAAAAATAGCAAGGTAAAGCACAATAAAAATCACATGGCGGGGTGCCAGCACGTAATAATTGCTTTTAATAATAACCACTCTTTGAAACCAAAGCCCCAGGTTGGCAATTACAGGTACAGCAAAGGCATCGTTTATGTAGCCATTAACATAAGGAAGCGGGTGACCAAGTTTTCTCGTTGTTATCACCACTATCCATATAATACAACCGGCAATAAACCAGGGGTTAAGTAATGTTTTCATTTAACCGGGAACTAAGCTTATTAATACCAGTATCAGCGTTACGAAAATGAAAAACACAATTTGCAAGTAAAATGCCAGCCAGCGCAGCGAGTTTAACATCCGTTTAAGCAGGCGCTTAAACGGACCGTCTTCCGGTTTTATAAAAAGGTAGTCATTTTCTTTTAGTACCTCATTGCGTATTTTTCTTTCAACCTCGCGCGAGAAACGCCTCGATTCAAGGAACTCACCGCAATACAGGCATCTGTCGTCTATATCCCCCTGCCACATGGTCCACTCCCCGCAATGCGGACACTTTATTTCTCTGATCTGAGTCATTCAGCATTTCCTCAACTCAAATATAAGGCAAAAAGGGTTACAGGGATACTTCTACTAACTAAGTTCGCAATAGAGGTCAACCAGCGCAGCGCCCGTCGCAGTGAGTAGACTATTCGCCATATTCCGTGCACAAGGCAATAAATGAATTGTATTACTTAGTAACACTTGGTAACAGTAGTAACAAGTGTTATCAATGTTACTAAAAACTATCCATCTTAAATCTACTCATCGGTTAAAATGGTGTTTCTATCTATTTACTCAGGTTACTTATCGACTACTATTTGTATTATTTATTACTATATTTACTTTTAATGTGTCACTAAAACACAATGGCGTAACTGGCCTCATTGTTTGTTATCAAGATTTTAAATAACCAATTATTTAACCATAATCCTGCGTTCAATTATGAAGAGAAATTTTTACGTTCCTGTCATGCTGTGGCTATCAGGCGCATCATTTACCGTGTTGTTGCTGGCTGGAATGTCCGCCGGAAAACCAGTCGGTATCACCAAAAACGGGTTGGCAGAGCTGGCCGATAGCACAGGTACTATCCTGGTAAAAAATGCCAATGGGCCAACGCTTGGCTATTCCTCAAACTCGGGCGTTAAAATTTTAACAGTTGACGGTTTGGCTTTTAAAGACCTCAACAAAAACGGCAAACTCGATAAATATGAAGACTGGCGGCTGCCTGCAAGTGAACGTGCGAAAGACCTGGCATCCAAACTTTCCATTGACCAGATTGCCGGGTTGATGCTTTACAGCGCTCACCAGGCGATTCCGGCTATGTCAGGCGGCCCATTTGGTGCGGGAACTTATAATGGAAAGAAATTTAACGAAGGTGGGATAGACGCCGCCCTGGTAACCGATCAGCAAAAAGATTTTTTATTAAAAGATAACCTGCGCCATGTGCTTATCACTTCGGTAAAAAGCCCCGAAGTTGCCGCCCGCTGGAATAATAATGTACAGGCATTGGTAGAAGGGGCAGGCTTCGGGATCCCGGCTAATAACAGCTCAGATCCCCGGCATAGCACCAACACCGGGGTTGAATATACTGCCGGCGCTGGTGGCGCCATATCGCAGTGGCCTGATCAGTTAGGTTTGGCTGCAACATTTGATCCTGCGGTGGTACAGCAATTCGGCAATATTGCCGCGCAAGAATACAGGGCTTTAGGGATTGCTACCGCTTTATCTCCGCAGATAGACCTCGGCTCCGAACCACGCTGGGCACGAATTAACGGCACCTTTGGCGAGGACCCGCAACTGGACGCAGATATGGCGCGCGGGTATGTGGATGGGTTTCAAACCTCCACCGGCGGCGCCGAAATTAAAGACGGCTGGGGTTACAACAGCGTAAATGCCATGATGAAACACTGGCCCGGCGGCGGCCCGGAGGAAGGTGGCAGGGATGCTCATTTTGCCTATGGAAAGTTTGCAGTATATCCAGGTAATAACTTTGATGAACACCTGGTATCGTTTATTGATGGCGCTTTAAAGTTATCAGGTCCAACCAAAATGGTTTCGGCGGTAATGCCATATTACACTATTTCGTACAACAGGGATAAGCAGGGCAATGCAGGTAATAGTTACAGCAAGTATTTGATTACCGACCTGCTGCGCAACAAATATGGCTATGACGGGGTAGTTTGTACTGATTGGGGCGTTACTGCTGATGAAGGCAAAACACCGGATATTTTCGCCGGGAAATCATGGGGGATGGAAACCGCTACTGTGGCTGAGCGTCACTACAAAATATTAATGGCAGGGGTTGATCAGTTTGGCGGTAACAATGACGCCCGCCCGGTGATTGAGGCGTACAACATGGGCGTTAAAGAGCATGGCGAAGCATTTATGCGGGTAAGGTTCGAGCAATCTGCTGTAAGGCTGCTTACCAATATTTTTAGGGTGGGGCTTTTTGAAAATCCTTACCTGGATGTTGACCATACAAAAGCCACCGTTGGAAAGCCGGAGTTTATGACCGCCGGTTACAATGCACAACTCAAATCCATTGTGATGCTTAAAAACCAGGGCAACATACTGCCGCTGCAAAAAGGCAAAACCATTTATCTGCCTAAAAAATATACCCCATCCATAAAAGGCTTTTTCGGCCCGCCGTCAAAAGAGCATTGGGATGATGCAGTAAAGGCAGATTTGATAAGTAGGTATTTCACCGTAACCGACGACCCGGCAAAGGCCGATTATGCCATTGTTTTTGTAAGCAGTCCCAGTGGTGGTGCCGGGTATGATGCGGATGACAAGGCTAAAGGCGGCAATGGATATGTGCCGATTACCTTACAATATGGCAGCTATACCGCAGCTGAAGCCCGCGAACACAGTATAGCGGCAGGCGACCCGGTTGAACCCGGCGTAACCAACCGCAGCTACAAAGGCAAAGTCATTACCGCCGCCAACTACAACGATTTGAAGACCATTGAAGAAACTAAGACAGCGATGAAAGGTAAACCTGTTATAGTTGCCATCACCCTGAGCAAACCGGCAATACCTGCTGAATTTGAGAAGCATGCTAACGCGATAGTAGCCAGCTTCGGCGTTGAAAACCAGGCTATATTAGATATTTTAACAGGCGTTAATGAACCATCGGGCTTGCTGCCTTTCCAGATGCCGGCCAACATGCGCACCGTTGAATTGCAGGACGAAGACATTCCGCATGATATGACCTGTTATACCGATGCCGCGGGCCATACCTATGATTTTGGCTTCGGGATGAACTGGCAGGGAGTGATACATGATGCCCGTACCGAAAAGTATGTAAACATTGTAGCAAAGCCTGTTATCAGTATAAAAGGAAATATGGCTGCTATTGCCAACCCTAAAGCTGGTACAATAATTTTTTATACTACCGACGGAACTACTCCTTCATTTGTTGACGCCAATAAATATTCAAAACCATTTAAGGTAAATAAGGGTACTACCATAAAAGCCATTGCCAAAAAGTATGGGGTGGATAACAGCAGTTTGGTGGAGGTTAATGTGGGAGGATAGGAATATTGCAAATTATAATCTTGAGCGATAGAGAAAGATCTTCTTATAGAGATAAGTAGCCTAAATAAAAAGGCGAAGAGGACCCTTCACTTTGTTCAGGATGACAAGAGGTGGTAATTAATTTATTCAAAGTCATGAAAAAGATACTGATAACCCTGGTTTTAACGGCGCTTGTTACCACTATTGCTTTTGCGCAGGGCGGCGGCGATGGCACATGGCATATTGTTAAAACAAAAAACAAGGCGGATGCCCGCGCTGAATGCAGCCTGGTAGCTGCAAACGGGAAACTATATTTAATTGGCGGCGATGGCCCTGCTATGCCTGTTGAGATTTATGACCCCAAAACCAACGCCTGGACTAAAAAGGCAATGGCACCCGTAGTAATGCACCATTTGCAGGCAGTTGCGCTGGGCGAAAAAATTTATGTACTGGATGCCTTTTATAATGGTAGCTTCCCCAATCAAACGCCCATGCCCAATGCTTATAGTTATGATACCAAAACGGATACCTGGACAAAGCTGTCCGAAATACCAGCAGATCGGCGCAGGGCGGGTGCCGGGGAAGCCGTTTATAAAGGCAAATTGTATCTGGTGTGTGGCATAACTCACGGCCATAGCAGCGGCACCAACAATTTGTTTGATGAGTACAACCCTGCTACCAATAGCTGGAGGGCATTACCTGATGCACCGCATATTCGCGATCACAGCATGGCGGTTGTTGTAGGCGATAAGTTATATGCGGTAGGAGGCCGCAATACCAGCTTCCGAGACCCGGATAATAAGCTGAATTTTTTTAGTCAGACAGCGCTGGATGTGGATTGCTATGATTTTAAAACCGGTACCTGGAGCACGCTGCCGGCAAAGCTGCCAATGGGTACAGGCGGCGGTACTGCCGTCAATCTCGACAATAAGATATATTACATAGGCGGCGAAAGAGCTACGGCTACCACACCAAATCATTCACAAAAGGATGTTTATTATTTTGACCCCGCTACGTCAACCGAATGGACCAAAACGGCCGATCTGAACGTGGCGCGAAATGGCGTGGGCGGGACGGTACTTGATCATAAAATATACATAGCCGGTGGTGCCGGTGGCCCGGGTGGCCCTCCTCCGGGTGGCAACAGGCCGGCCACGCAAGGTCCACCACCGATGAGCCCTCCTCCTGGCCAGGGCCCCGGCGCACATGACGGTGACATCGCTCTCGAGGTATTTATGCTGAAATAATTATTGCTTCACCTGTCATACTAATCCGCAAATTGTCATAGCATCGCGAAGTAACTTCTGGCTAAAATGTATTCGCCTTTCCGGTCGGGCGCAGAAGATCCTTCACTGCGTTATGGGATGACAGATCGTGCGCGACAATGGCTCCCCAACCTGACTAACCCAAAGATTTCGCCGATGAATCCCCTTTAATACCCGATGAAACACCTATTTTGCTAACTATGAGCACATTATATGGGTTTGCCGACTGTTTATCGCAGTTGGTCTATACTTAAAAGGTGATGGTCTATTTGATTTTTTTAGTGTTTTTAGTTGTTGTTTCTTTGAATTGTCAAACAGAAAATAATACAAATTAAACAAAAATATTAAAACTTAAAAATCATGAAAACATCAATCAAATTAACCGCTTTATTCTTATTAGCAAGTGTAAGCGTTTTCGCAGCAAGCCCTGTAAAAGTTGTTGCAGACGGCGGCGCATCAAAAGAAATGGTTACTTTTTCTTCACTGCCATCTAACAAAGGCCTCAATATTAAAGTAAGCAATCCGGAGGCCAGCAAAGCCGTAGTGATCGTTTACAACCAGGATGGGCAGGCAATATTTAAAGACGTTATGTCAAAATTTAAAACAATGGAAAAAGGCTATATCCTTACCCAGCTTGAAGTTGGAGATTATACCCTTGAAGTAACCGCCAACCATCAAACAGTAAAAAAAGCCCTCCGCGTTTATGATGACGAAGGCAAAAAGGATTTTTTTATCCAACAATAATAGCAACTCAGTAAATCATAATTAAAAATGCATCGCTCCAATTTGGGGCGATGTTTTTTTGCTGATTAGAAGATCGCAGGAACCATGAAATTGGTAACATGTGGTAACTCACTGGGTGCCATGCTCTGCCTCCCTCCTTTTGCAGGCAAAAAAGAGGGAACAAGAAAAATAAAAATGAAGTTACCCTCTTTATAGCTTGCCATAGGTTCACCAGCGTAGCAAGTCGGGATGAGTAAGCGCTTCGCAAACAAAAACTATTCGATTTAAAATTAAAGAATAATACTTACTTTTAAATGTATGGAGCCCGTTACTGTAAATACACTAAAAAAATTTGATGCTTTAAAAAATGTACCTGATAATCAATTACAATGGCTGATTGACAACAGTATTGTACACCTGCTGCAGGACGGAGAGCACTTAACGGTACAGGGCGAGCCCTTAGCCGGACCGCATTTTATAATTACAGGCAGGCTGTTAATTTATTTAACACAAAATGGAATCACGCGCGAAATTGCTATACAAGGAGCGGGAGATATTACCGGATACCTACCCTACTCACGTGGTGTTGTTGCTACCGTTAGCAGCCACCCTATAGGCGGCGAACTGCAAGTGATGTCGTTCCCTACAGAACGGATAAGGGAGATGGTAAGGGATCAATTTGAGCTTACCCAGGCACTGGTTCATGTAATGAGCAACCGGGTGCGCGAGTTTACAGCCTTGCAGCAGCAAAACGAAAAGATGATGGCGCTGGGCAAGCTTTCTGCAGGCCTTGCACACGAGTTGAATAACCCGGCATCGGCAATTGTACGTGATTCGGTATCCCTTATTGAGCATCTGCGTGCTGAACCGAAAACCTTCAAAAAGGTGATCGCCATTCAAATGGATACCAGACAGGTGGATGCGTTAAATGAAGAATTATTTAAAGTACTTGCCGTAAAAGAGAGACCGCGGTTAACGCTAAAAGAAAAAACCAAACTCGAGGAAGAGTTGACCGATTGGCTGGATGACCATGAAGTTGAAAATAGTTATGAAGTGGCAGAAAATTTTGCGGATTTTAATTTTGGCATACATGTGCTTGAAACATTTGGCAAGCATATCCCGGTCAATTATTATTCGCCTGTTTTCAACTGGATCAGTAGCCTGCTGGTAACCGAAAGAATGGTTGCAGATATACAGGAATCGTCCCGCCGTATTGCGGATCTGGTGTCCTCTGTTAAAACCTTTACCCACATGGACCGGGGGACGGATAAACAATATGCCGACATCCATACGGGAATAAGAAATACACTCACCATGCTGGGACACAAGATCAGGAAAAGCAATATTACGCTGGTTAAAGATTTTGACGAAACCCTGCCGCCGGTAAAAGCGCTGATAGGTGAGCTTAACCAGGTATGGACCAACCTGATTGACAATGCACTGGATGCGATGGAACCAAATAATAAAGGGACGTTAACCATTAAAACGGAGCGCGACCGGCATTTTGTACAGGTATTTATTGTTGACGATGGCCCCGGCATATCTGATGACATAAAATCAAGGATATTTGACCCGTTTTTTACCACCAAGGAAATGGGTAAAGGCACAGGAATGGGCCTTGAAGTAGTGCAACGAATTGTGCACCAGCATAAAGGATCGATAAAAGTGCAATCAATACCCGGAAAAACGGAATTTATCGTTTGTTTTCCGATTGACGGATGATTTTGATTTCGGAAGTCGGATTTTGATTTTGGATTTATGGGATCGATACATTTTGTAATAATTTTAGTAAAATAATACTCCTTTTACCATGGAACGACCAATAATATTTTCGATAGATGATGACCCGCAGGTGTTACGTGCCATAAGCCGTGACTTGAAATCGGTTTATGGAAAAGAATATAAAATTTTAAGTACGACATCAGCAAACGAGGCACTGGAAAGCCTCACCGACCTGAAAAACAGTTCGGATGTGGTTGCCTTGTTTGTATGCGACCAGCGAATGCCCGAAATGGATGGCACTGATTTTTTGGAAAAGGCTATAAAAATATTTCCCAGAGCAAAAAGGGTTTTGCTTACCGCTTATTCAGATACCGAAGCGGCCATAAAGGCCATAAACGATGTGCAGCTGGATTATTACCTGATGAAACCATGGGACCCGCCGGAAGAAAGACTTTACCCGGTTTTGAACGATCTGCTGGATGACTGGCAAAGTGATTATATTCCCGAGTTTAAAGGCATCAGAGTAATTGGTTACCAGTATTCGCCGCAATCACATACGGTTAAAGATTTTTTGGCGAGTAACCTTGTACCCTACCGCTGGCTTGATATTGAAAAAAATCCGGATGCAAAAGAAATATTGGACCTTAATAAGGTAAAAGTTGATGAGCTGCCAATGATTATTTTTGAAGACGGTACCTTTTTGTGCAAACCAACAATCAGGGAAATAGCTGAAAAAGCTGGCAAAAACCTTGAAATTACCAACGAAATTTACGATGTGGTTATTATAGGCGCTGGTCCGGCTGGATTGGCGGCGGCGGTTTATGGCGCTTCTGAAGGGTTAAAGACTTTGCTTATTGAGCGAAAGGCTCCGGGCGGACAGGCGGGCTCCAGTTCGCGTATTGAAAATTACTTAGGCTTTCCGGCAGGTTTAAGCGGGGCAGATCTGACCAGGCGGGCCATCAGCCAGGCCAAACGTTTAGGTGCGGAGTTTTTATCACCACAAGCAGTAAATGATATTACTCAAAAAGACGGTTACAAAACTATTATGCTGGATGATGGCCCCGAAATAATCAGCCGTACGGTGGTTATCACCACCGGGGTTGATTACCGCAAGCTGGATGTTAGCGGAATTGAAAACTTTACCGGTGCCGGGGTTTACTACGGTGCTGCTATGACAGAGGCGGCGGCCTGCAAGGGTAAAGATGTTTACATTATAGGTGGCGGCAATTCGGCAGGACAGGCGGCAGTATACCTGTCTAAATTCGCCAGCAATGTATCTATTATCATTCGCAGGGATAGTTTAAGTTATACGATGTCGGCCTATCTGATAACGCAGATCGCAAATATTCCTAATATCCGGGTAATTACTGATACAGAGGTAAAAGAGGCGATCGGCAGCAACTGCCTTGAAAAATTGACACTTATCAACCTAAAAACAAAAGAAACGGTTACCAAAGATGCAGTCGCGCTTTACGTTTTTATAGGAGCCAAACCCTATACCGACTGGATAAAGCTCAACATTATAAAGGATGAAAAAGGTTTTATTGAAACCGGGCGGGAGCTACGGCGGTACGACAGCTTTACCAAGATCTGGAAAACGAACCGCGATCCCTTTTTACTGGAAACAAGCTGCCGCGGTATTTTTGCCGCAGGCGATGTACGTGCAGGCGCTATGAACCGGGTCGCATCAGCAGTAGGCGAAGGCTCCATGGCGATAAGCTTTGTGCATAAGTATCTGGCGGAGGTGTAGTGTTTAGTGGATTAAGTTGATTAGGTTATGTCGGCGGTGAAACAAAAGCATCATGTTGTCCGACCCATGGCGGACAGGAGACCAAAAACCTCCTTTGGCATACAGCCCCGTCGAAGGGCGAGCGCAGAGGCTTTACCACATGCCAAGCATCCTGGAGAGCCCACCACACATGGTTCGACGGGGCTCACCATGACAGCTTGTTTAATTTGTAACTCATAACATGTCATTCTGGGTAGCATAGCGAAGAATCCTCTTAAAGAGATAAATATACCGCAAGCATGGCGCAGAAGATGCTTCACTGCGTTCAGCATGACATTCATTTTTTAGATGGTTAATCCGTATGCAGCTTAACAATCCCGGTAATTACGGGCTTTTTTAAACTGGTGCCGTTCACTAAAACATTTTCATATTTCAAATTCCGAATGTTATCAATGATCTCATCTTTGGGGGTGCTTAATACGGTTACGTTTTTTAGTGAGATATTTTCAAGCGGATAGTCTTTTACGCCTACAGCATAAATGGCGACTTCGCCGGAGCGCGTACAGCTTACATTCCGGATTGTAAAATCACTGAACCGGGTTGGATGATGACCACCGCGAGAGCCATGATAATTATTTTCGAAGCGGATAAATGCGGAACGTGCACTATCGCATTGCACATCATCAACATGGATGTTTTCGATAAAGCCACCACGATCCAGGTTTGATTTAAAGTAAATGGCGCTCAAGCATTTAGTGATCTTAATGTTATACATGTATACATTCCTTACCCCTGCCGACATCTCGCTGCCAATGCATAATCCGTTGGTTTTTGAATTGAATACGCAATTGCGAACGATCACATTTTCAGTAAGCTGGCCTATTCTCCAGCCGTCCTGGTCCCTGCCTGCTTTTATGGCTATCCCGTCATCGCCAACCGTAAAATTACAGTGCTGAATTAACACATTGGTACAGGCTTCGGGATCACAGCCATCATTGTTTAAGTTATGGCTGTTAATGGTTACATTTTGAACCGTAACGTTATTGCACAACACCGGGTGAATCACCCAATAAGGCGCATCTGTTATAGAAATACCATCTATCAGTACATTTTTACAGCCAAAAAACTGTAGCATATCCGGCGGTAAATGAAAGCCTTCGCCAAATACCCTTTTATAAACCGGGGTACCATCAATACCCATTTGCCTTAATGTATTTTGCTCCGGAGAGTTTTGCGGCCTCCATTTTGCAAAGTTTTTACTTGCAGAGCCATTGATGTTACCATTGCCGGTTATTGCAATATCTGAGCACTGGTAAGCGTAAAACAGCGGCGAGTAGTTGAATAATTCGGTTCCTTCCCATAAAGTTAACACAGCAGGTAAATAATTTTTTTCATCGGAAGAGAAAATAATTTCGGCACCATCGGCAAAATGCAGGTTTACATGGCTTTTAAGTACAATCGGTCCGCCTACAAAGAAGCTTCCTTTTGGGATGATCACTTCTCCGCCGCCGCTAACGCTGCATAAACTGATCACCTTATCCAATACAGGTTTTACATCAGTTTGCCCATCAGCAATGGCACCAAATGTGGTAATGTCGTAAGTAGCCTTTTTAAATTGAGGTGGTTGAATATTTTTCAGGATCTGGCTGATAGAGGAAAAAGCCTTTGGCTGTGTCATTCCCTTTAAGCAAACAGCTAATAAAATCATCAATAATAAAAAGCTGCTTAACTTCCGTCTTTCAATAGCTGTTGTAATCATCATTTTAATTGGTGCAGAATTGTAAAGATAACAGGATGATTAATTAACATAGATTGAAATATTAAAAAACAAAATTGTGTTACTTTTATGTTTTAATATATATCAAAAACATGGAAGAGGATATTTGCAAGCACCTGGCCGCCATAAAAACCCTTAAGCAACCAAAAGAATATGTATGCGAAGCATGTATAAAGACGCACGACAGCTGGGTACATCTGCGTACCTGCCAAACCTGTGGCGCAACACTTTGCTGCGATAGTTCACCCAATATGCACATGAGCAAACACGCACATGCCGCGGGCCATCCGGTAGCAATTTCGGCCGAGCCGGGTGAAAGATGGCTTTGGTGCTATGTAGACGAAATGATGGCGGAATATTGATGTCATTGATCATTGGGGAATGGTGAAATTGCTCACTCACAACTCACAACCTGCAACTCACCCCTTACATATCGTCCCAGCTTGATAAATACCTATCGAGCGATAGCGGTCCGGAGCCAATGATAGTAAACAACACCAGTAATATCAGCGCCACCAGGGAGGGCCACACCATTGTATTAATAGGCTCCTGGAAGATACCGGTTAAAAATGCAGCTGCCAGTACAATAGGTATCTGTATAATGCAGGCAAACCTTGTTAAGGTGCCCAATACAATCAACACGCCGCCAACCAGGTGCGCAAACGTAACATAGTAAACGAGGGCCATTAGTAATCCCGGTGAAACGTGTATCACATCCTGATTTTCAATCAGATTTTTCAGATACCCGGTATTATCCATAAATGTTAACCCTTTTATCAATAAAAAAACGCCGAGTGCAATGCGGATAATATCCAAAGCTTTTGGATGATGGGTATCACCCCACTTTTCGATCTCATGAACCATACTCATAACAAGCCTCCTGTTTAGATTTGTTGGGATAAAATCTTTACTTAAGTTACTAAAAGTAAACTTAAGTAAAAAACCTGTTACAAACAAGAGTGATTTAGAGATTGGTTCTCTTTTGTTCAAAATTACAAAAGCAAAAAAAGGTTACCATTTGCACGACAACCTTTCGCCTTTATTCTCTTATCTCGTTATACGTATTGCTGTATAACTTGCAATAACTGGTTGGCTTGCATTACACCGCTTTGCCGCCACTTGGTTTCGCTGTTTTTAAATATCATGAGGGTAGGTACGCTTTGTACCCTGTATGCATTGGCGGCGGCCGGATTTTTATCTATATCTATTTTTATAATGGTTACCTGGTCGCCAAGGGTATCTTTTACCTGTTTTAATATCGGCGGCATCATTTTACAAGGCCCGCACCATTCTGCCGAAAAATCAACTAATACGGGTTTATCAGATGCTATAACTTCCTGGAAATTTGCCATAACTAATGGGTTTATTTAAAGGTAACACATTTATAAATCATAAAGTTTATTATTTGCTGAAATTACACGCTGCAAACAAACCAACCATTGGCACCGTTTACATTTAAACTAACCTTTTATGATCCCCTTAGAAACTTTGGGCTTAATGCAGCACTTTAGGTTTTTCAGGTTCTAAGATGTTATTATCCGACAGCCAATCGGCCAGCCGTTGCGGCCAGTTATTAATGGATTTTAATTTGGACCGGTATCCCATATTAAAACCGTGCAGCCCATGTGTAAAGATGTGGGCTTCAACCGGCACTTTTGCTTCGCGATACTTTTCAAGCAGCTGCATTACCGGTACGGCACAGCAGGGATCGTCATTGGCCACAACTAAAAATACCGGCGGGGCATCATGCGGTATCACATCAGGAATAAACGCCGGACCGGGATATACCTGGATCAAAAATTTCGGTTTTGCGCTTTGGCGGTCAATGGGATCGGGCGCATTAGCGTCAGGCGCATTAGGGCCGAAAGTCACCATATCAACCACTTCCCCACCAGCTGAAAAACCCATCATACCGATACGATTAGTATCAAGCCCAAATTCAGTTGCCCTGCTACGTACCAGCCGCATGGCACGTAAACCATCTTCGCGTGCATGCACCTCTACTTTATAAGGCGAAAGCGTATCGCGGCCCAAACGATATTTTAATGCAAAAACGGTAATCCCCAGGTTATTTAAAAACTTAGCCGGGTCAGCTCCTTCAGCATTCCAAACCAACAAGCGATGTCCGCCGCCGGGGCAAACTATCACAGCAGCTCCGTTGGCTTTTTCTTTGGGCGGCAAAAACACCGTAAGCGAGGGATTGTGGATATTTTTTACCCAGTAATCTTTCGCCTGCTCGGGTTCATTTCGGCGATTCTCAAAACCGGGTGCCCCATTTGGCCAAAGCGGAATAACAGTGGGCGTGGTTTGTGCCCGCAGCACGGCAGGCAATAGCAACAGACAAAAAAGTAGTTTATTGTATTTGATCATGGTTGATTAAGTTTGTGTAGCCAAGTTACCAAGTAATTTTTAACGTTTGGTGGTGATCGACGATATTATAAAAATACTGTAGCTAATTAATTAGTTAGCATCTATTGTCTTTCGTATTGTCCCGACTGTCCCGGTCTGCTATAACCGGGACACCGGGACAAAGCGAGACAAGACAGCGTTATAAACACATATTGGCTTATAATCAAACCTGTCCTGAAAAGCGATTTAGCTATTAATGGAACGTTTGTCGAGGCTATGAAAGTGTTTTTATTCAACCTATAGAAGATAAGAAAAACGAAGCCCTATAAATAAGGCTTTTTATTTATAAGTTTGAGATAGCTGAACCATGAGTGTAAGTAAAGATATTTTCCAACGATTAAAGGATGGCGACCCAGTGGGGTTGGATGATTCGCAATATCCAAAGGTACAGGAAGTGGTTTCCCGGACTATAAACCTAATTTCCGAACTTAATGCTTCATCAAGGGATGTAGGTCAAATCAGGGAACGGCTAAGCGCTGTGATTGGTACAGAGATAGACGATTCTACCATTGTTTTCGCTCCATTTTTTACAAATTTTGGCGCATTTATTAAAATGGGTAAGAATGTATTTGTAAACCATGCCTGTAC
>JAQNCM010000169.1 GCA_029237615.1 Mucilaginibacter sp. | reverse complement strand
ATTTGCGTTATACCTGGAGTCGATCGGATCTGCGGGGCTTATTATCGGGCCAGGCAAAGGTTTATCTAAAGTAATAACCGCAGCATTTTTACCGGATGAAGAAGGGGCTTTTAAAATAAAATTGGTGCCGTTTTGAAAATCTATTTTTGCAAAACGAAAATGTCCCTGTGCATCTGTTTTTTCAGTTTGACCTAATGGAAGCAAAATAACATTGGCATCTGGTATACCTGTTCCTGCCTTTGTTGTTAAGGTGCCGGCAATATCCAGGTATTGCTCAGGGTTGTACGATATAGCGGCGATATTATCATTCAGTAATTGTTTCCAAACAAACCTGCGATAGCCCTGGGTTAGCATAAGTGCGTCAAGGTTTGCACGTGTCTCTTTCGTTACATTTGCAAAATAATAATTTGGCTTCTCAATATATCCCTTTAGCTCTGATGTGAGCAAAAGATAAGATAGTATGGTGTTTTCTGCATTTTCATCAACCAGTATCTTGCTTTCATCAACTACAGACACGGAGAAAAATCCGGTTACAGAATTTCCGTCCTTATTTTTAGCATTCATACTAAGCTGCACATTTTCACGCTTGGCAAAATCTGACTTATTGGTATTAAGTGAGATGCTCAGCAAGTCCGGATTTTGTATAAATGCCAGGCGCTCATTCAACGGCTGGCCTGTTTGTGATAATACAGAAACTTGTAAAACCCCTGTCCTGAAAGTGTTGGAAGGTAAATCCAGCCCAAGCACTTCATTATCAAGTTTGGTATTTATGGTGCGTATGGCTCCGGCCCAATAGATCAGCAAATTAAGTTGCTTATTCTGGTTTTCTTTGTAATAGGCCCTGTTTGCCCTAATTTCAATTGATATTTTGGAGGGATCGTTGGTTTTAACAGATAAGGTGATTCCTTTAGCTTCGGCAGCAGGCAGATCAACAGTGCTCTGCAAGCCGTTGGCAAAGGTTACTTTTGCTTTATATCTCCTGCCTTCTTCAGGTAAAATATCAAATACCCCCATTCCGAGGTGGCCAGGAGCAATTTTTACAATTTCTTTATTGGCATCGTCAACAACCACACCTTTAACATCCATGCCTAACCCGTCCGGGCCAATCGCTTTAAAGGCAACCTTCGAGCGTATATCAACAACCATGTTTCCCCCTTCCGGAAAAAATTGGATCGCCGGTTGCCCGCCTGTTTTCGCTGCTTCACTTATCCTGTCAACACTGTTTATCGAACTAACCGAAATATACTGCTCAAAAAAATTAGGTTCTTTTTCGTTCCGCATCCACCCGGTATATGCCCTTATGCGATAGGTTCCCTTTTTTAAATTAGCGGGGAGGCTGAAATCACCCCAGCCAACACCATTGTTTAACTGCAGCATTTCCGTTTGTAATATTGTATTATTAAGATCAATAAGATCCACGTGCAGTACTGCGCTGATATTGGTAAGGTCGCGCCGTTCGCCTTTAACAACATAGGCTTTAAAATATATCGCGTCACCGGCTACATAATAAGGATATGGCCTGTCAAAATGCAGATAAGCTTTTTCCGTGATGTGATCGGTTAACAAGGTCCTCAATTTAGAAACCGCATTCTTTATTACAGTGCTATCGGTTTGGCAAAGTGCGATTGTTTGAAAAGAAAGTATAAACAATGCGGTTGAGATGAGTATTTTTTTCATCAGTTAAAGAGATTAGGTTCTTAAATAATATAGTTATATGAACAACATTTTGTTCATAAGCCATAACTAAGCACACACAACAAAGCGCGCAAAATAATTATATTGTAATCAGGGAGTTATAGGACAATATAAAGTGGTTTATAATTGGCTATATAAATGTATGTATCTTTTGTGAAAGAAAAAATATATTTATTGACAAATATATATTACCAAGTCAAATCCGGCCCTACTGCTTATTCTATAGGGTGCATTCAGGATAAGGCCGCTGCTTTTCATAGATTATACAGTTGATTCCGGAGGTTAATTAACCATGACAACTTCTGTAATTGTAAGCTCTTTAGCCCTTGTTGCTTTATTTAAAAAGGACGGTTTAAGCCTGCTTACCCAGTAGCGCTGAAAGGTGCTAAGTGTTTTTAAATGCCAGCCTTTTTGTGATAAGGAATTAATAACATTTTGCGGCGCATATAATAAAAACTGCCCGGCAGGGAGGTGCCCCTTTCCATCAGCATCTATATTGGCTGTGGGCTTATTAATATAAAATTCAAATGCTACGGCATAATCGTCATCAAGTTTTATGATGGGCAGTTTTTTGGTATTGTTGTTATTAATCCAGATAGCAGCTTCACTCCCTGCCTGGTACTTCATCAGCGAGGGATAAAATGAAAGGATAAGATAACTGTTTACCATTAATGAGGCGATAACAGTAATAAAAATCACTTTCTGATTAGCCGACTCACTTACAAACGCCGGTAAAAATACCATCAGTAAAAAAAGTATGATGAAGGTAAGCGCGGTAAACAGGCTGAATATTTGAGGTTTAAAAAAATATTGCAGCGTGCCAAGTATTACCAGCATTAAAGTAATTACAATTGCTTGGGTAATGTTGATAGCACGTATTGTTTTAACCGTTCTGATATAAAAAATATATTGTGCAGTAAGAATGGCAAAGAATGGGAATACGATATTTAAATAATGCGGCAACTGGAACCGGGATGCTGAAAAAAGCAGGAAGGTAAGCAAGGCCCCACTGATGGAATACCACTCAAAGTTCTGTACATTTTTAATGGCTATTTTTATATATTGAAATACGGCTGCAAATAATAAAAGCGACCACGGCAAAAAAGCCCATAAAGTGGTATGTATAAAAAAGGAAGGGTCGCCGTGCCCTTTAATTGGGCCGGTATTAAAAAACCTGCCGAACTGGCTATCCCAAAAAAAGAATTTTATGCCCGATACACCTTTTTGCCCGAATATCACTTTTTCAGGATGAACATCAAACTGCTGGTACAGGCACCAAAGTTCCGGAAGGATAAACATCACTATTAAAATTAGTGCAACCAGCCACTTCAAATTAAACAGGCTTCTCCACTGTTTGGTTATAATGAGCTCCCCGGCAATGGCGCCGCCTATTGGTACCAGGGCAAACATTCCTTTGGTCATGATGGCGCATGCGGTAAAAATGCAACCCGCAAGCAGTTGCCAATAGTTATTGGCTATATGAGCCCTGTAAAAATGGTAAACAGCTGCAATAATAAGCCCGGTTAAATAAGGCTCGGCACGTACATCATTGTTTGATAATACAATGTGCTGCGCAGTAAGCAATATCAGCACGCTCCACAAAGCAATTTGTTCGTTGTACAGGCGTTTGGCAAACAAATAGGTGTACCAGGCACCCATCATTAAAAACGATATCGCCGGCAATTTATAGGCCCAGGTGCTAACGCCGAAGCATTTAAAAGAAAGTGCTGTTATCCAAAACGGAAAATGAGGCTTATCCAGCCAATCGTGCCCGTGGAAATACAGATCCGTATAGTTGTTGGTTTGCACCATTGTTTTGGCAATCAATGCATAAAGCGTCCCGTCCGGTCCTATTATCGGAATAAATAGTCCCCCGAAATTTACCATTGCAGCTAACCCGATGAACAGATAAAGCCATTTTGTTTCTATAACTTTTTTTAGTGGAGACATAATTGAGCCGGGGTAAAGGTAATCAGATTTTGCTCAATTTAATTTTTGACGTTTCCCCGTAAAGCTGTCGCTTTTTACTATTGTAAACACAAGTTGATGTCACAGGCATTTCATCAATATTAATTTATTTGATGGTTGCATCAGCATTATCTAAATTTATATTTTAATCAACTTATCAATAACAAACAGCTAACCTATAAATATGGAACGTCGTCAATTTTTAAGAAATACTGCCATAGCTGCCGGTTCGCTGGCACTTGTAGGAAACAGGAGCTTTGCATCAGCACTTGCTGATCCGGCTTACCAGTTTAAGCCTTTACGCAATAACGTGGGCATGTTTGCCGAGCAGGGAGGCACCATTGCGTGGATGATAAACAAAGAAGGAATTGTAGTAGTGGACGCTGAATTTCCAGATCCGGCTACACACCTCATCGGTTTATTAAAACAGCAATCAGACCTGCCTTTTGAATGGCTTATTAATACCCATCATCATGGTGATCATACCAGCGGGAACATCTCGTTTAAGGGCATCGTGAAAAATGTAGCTGCCCATAAAAATTCGCTGATCAACCAGACAACGGTAGCCGTAAAAAATAAAACGGAGGATAAGCAGCTTTATCCTGACACTACGTTTAACGATAACTGGAAAATCAAAGTCGGCGATGAGCACATTACAGCGCATTATTTCGGCACCGGCCATACCAATGGCGATGCGATGATCCACTTTGAAAATGCCAATATTGTACATATGGGCGATCTTGTATTTAACCGCCGTTATCCCTTTGTTGATAACAGCGCAGGTGCATCGGTAAAGCACTGGCCGATAGCGCTTGAGCAGGCAAGAAAGAAATTTGATAAAAATACGATGTTTGTATTTGGACATGCCTTTGATCCGCAAAAGGTTATAGGGAACATGGATGATGTTATTGCCATGCAAAACTTTTTGGAGAAGCTGGAAATCTATGTAGCAGGCGGCATTAAAACAGGTAAAACAAAGGACGAACTATTGCAGGCAACCGCTATACCCGGCATAACAGATTGGCAGGGCGATGGCATTCAACGCGGCATTACCGCAGCGTACGAAGAGCTGACCGCATAGTTTAGTTGTTGTTATAGGGAGCGATGGTATGGCAATCGCGTGTTAAACCGGGCGTTGGGAAAATAATAATGTCTGGAAATAATACCTGGGACAACTGTCCTGTCCTGCTTTTTTGTTGCTGAAAAACGGGACAGGACGGTTTGGATTATAAATACTAATACGAGTTAACAACGCTGTCTTGTCCCGGTATCCCGGTTTATAGCAGATCGGAACAGACTTATAATTAGGTAATGATATACGAGTTGGGACAAGTGGGAACTTTCTATTTTAAATTCTTGATAGCCCTTGCAGGTACACCGGCTACAATTGTGTTTGCGGGTACATCCTTTGTTACAACAGCGCCTGCGGCTACAACGGAGTTTTCACCAATAGTAACCCCCGGCAATATTGTGGCTGCTGCACCAATCCATGCGTTACGTTTAACCACAATAGGACTACAGACCAAAGACTTTCTATTTTCAGGATCCATTGGGTGATTTTCGG
>JAQNCM010000486.1 GCA_029237615.1 Mucilaginibacter sp. | reverse complement strand
TCGGCGGAGGCGGGCCGGTGCTCGTAGTCCCGTACCAGCCTGCGGTGCAGCATCATGATCCCGTTCACCTGTTCCACCACCCACCTCTTGGGCTGCGGGACGCAACCGCCGGCTGCCGGGTTGCGCTCGACGACTTCGACGTCGATGCCCACCCTCTGCCCGTGGTCGACGACGGTGGTCTTGAACCCCTGGTCCACCAGGGCCTTCTGTACCGTGTCGGTGTCGGCGGCGACCTTGTCCGGCAAGGCGATGCCGGCGGCGTTGTCGTGTGCGCACGCGGCCGGCACCACCACCGCGATCACCAGACCGAGAACATCAACTGCCAGGCCGCGCTTGCGGCCCGGGACTTTTTTTGCCGCGTCCCTTCCGGTGGTGTCGGCGGGCACCCCGACGGCCGCGTGCAGGCTCTGGGTGTCGGGCACCACCAGGCTCGGGTCGGCCTTGCGCCCCCGGCTCTCGCGGACCTGCCAGCGCAGCAGGTCGTGGTTGGTCTGGTCGGTGCCGTCGTCGCGCCACTTGTAGAAGGAGTACTTCACCGCTCCGATCGGGGGCAGGCCGTGGGGAAGGTAGTCCCACTGGCAGCCGGTACGGGACTGGTAGAGCAGGGCGTTGACGATCTCCCGCATCCCGTAGCCGCCCTGGTGGCCGCTGGCGGAAGGATGCTGAGCCTTCCAGGAGGCGATGACGGGCTCGATCAGGGCCCACCGCTCGTCGGACAAGTCGCTCTTGTAGGGCTGGCGGTCGCTCACGAGGAACACTCCAGCACGACAGCACTCCCCGATCAGTCCCGATACGCCTGTGCCACACGTTCCAGCGACAACAAACGCGGCATCACGTCACATACCCGCCCTCTGACATGAACGTCACAGCTATTTGTGATGCGGCCATGACAGGTTGGTTTGACCGCGATGGGCTTCTGTCAACCGGCCTGCTGCCCACTCGCATCCCAGCCGCGCCTCAAACGCGGCACCGTCCCAACAGGTCAGCGAGGGGGACGTCCCACGAATCCCTCAATCCAGCGCCGACCCTGGCAGCCAGCTTCGGCCCTGCGCAATCTTGGCGATGCGAGCCGGGCAGCTTGGTCAACCCCGCACTCCCTAGGCCCGCAGAGTCGCCGCAAAGAT
This sequence comes from Mucilaginibacter sp., assembly GCA_029237615.1. Lineage (GTDB taxonomy): Bacteria > Bacteroidota > Bacteroidia > Sphingobacteriales > Sphingobacteriaceae > Mucilaginibacter. The sequence goes on along the minus strand of JAQNCM010000486.1, from coordinate 3,960 downwards.
CGGTAAGCCAAACGAAGAGAGGATCAAATGCGATCACATGCCTTGACTAGGACAGTCCTGAGTGCCGTTGCCGTCGTCGGGATCGCCGCCGGAAGCCTGGCGGGCGCAAGTGGCAGCCTCGCAGCGTCCCAGCCGGCAGCCAATCCCACCGCAAGCAGTCGGAGCGTCTCCCCCCTCGTAGTGAACAACCTCGACCTGAGTGCAAACCAGGCCGAGGGCTGGCAGTGCTACCTGAACTACGTGGGGTATTACCACGGTCCGATCGACGGGCTCCTGGGCACCGATAGCTGGAAAGCAGCGCAGCGCTATTGGGGCTTCACGGGCAGCGACGTCGACGGAATCGTCGGAACCAAGACGATCAAGGCGTTGCAGCGTTTCCTGAACGCCCAGGGCTACGGCCTTACCGTCGACGGGATCTACGGATCGGCGACCAGGAGCGCGTTCCAGGACCTGGCTCAATACCACGTGGGCTGCCCCTAGAGCGCGGGATCTGTACGCGAACGGCCCGCCGATGTCGGCGGGCCGTTCCTCGTCTGCGCCCGGCGGCATGGGCGGTCGCCGTGGTGGTCGCCGCGGTGGCCGCCGCCGTCATCGTCCCCATCGCCCCGTGGAGCAGCGGCCCCTCGCCGTTCATGCGCAAGGCGGGGCCGAACCTGGCGTTCCGCACATCCACTCCGGGCTCGGCGCGCAGCCGGTTCTCCCGTGCACGGTCCAGGCTGATCTGGCCGCCCGCAGCGCCGCCCGCGACGAGCCCGTCCGTGGTGAGGGTGACCCCGCGAATGCGGGCGCGCTGCAAGTCAAAGGGTATCCGGTGGTTGAGATTTTTGATCACGCATACCAGGACAGATGCATGAGGCGCTAACGAGCTTTGTGATGATTTTCGCCCTGGCACATCAGCTGAGGTGTTACCGAAAGTGACGATCGGTCACTCATTCGCATGCCGTGCTTGTTGCCAGGTGGCTGAAATTAGCATCGGGTGGAATGTCCATTTTGATCCCATTGGGGGTCCTGGACTACTACCGGTTTCCGTATAGCGGTACGGCTTCACTTCCCACGTGCGGTCCCTCTGGCGCCTGCGGGACCAACGGAATCCGGCCTGATTGTCGTCCGTCGCTCAGCGGAAAGGTGGACTCATTGCTCCTACGTGTAACGGAGGATGCCGGTCAAGCGGCTTGAGCCTGGCAGTTGCGCCGGGTTGGTGGGTATTCATTGGTGTATCTTGATCCACTGTTATGACATAGGTACCCCCGCGTTGCTCGGACGGCCTATCTGCATCGGTATTGCTGGGTCGCATGTCGATATCTGGAAGCTAGGCGGAATCCAATGGGAGATCGGTGAAGATGATGGCCCATGATGGGGAGCTCGCGCGTGTTCTGCTGACGAGGCAGGAAATTTGGGAGCGTGTCAGCCAAATCGGCGCGCAGATTACCGGGGATTACCGTGGCCGGGACCTGGTGGTCGTCGGCGTATTGAAAGGCGCGGCAGCGTTCACGGTTGATCTGGCCCGCGCCATCGACCTTCCGCTGGCGATGGACTGGGTCGCGGTGTCCACGTACGGGTCGGGGAGTACTGCGGGTACGCCTCGGCTGCTGAAGAACATCACTGAGCCTGTGTCCGGACGGGACATCCTCATTGTCGAGGACATTCTCGACACCGGAGTCACCCTGGACTGGCTTATGACGCGGCTGCGTGAACTGGGGCCCGCTTCTGTGGAGTGCTGTGTGCTGCTGCGGAAACCACACGCTGTGTTGAAACCGGTGCGGCCGCGGTATATCGGGTTCGACATAACCCAGCATTGGGTCGCCGGCTACGGAATCGACTACGCCGAGCGCTATCGCAATCTGGGCGACATCCACGAGGTGGACCTCGTCCATCGGGATTTTCCCACTCTTGCCTGACTGATCCCACCCTGCGGAATCCGCCTGGCGCTTGTGCCGGAAGGGACAGCAGGCATGCCCTCGCCCTTCCACCCCACTGAAAGGAAGCAGCGTGAACACCTTCGACCTCGTCATCGTCGGCGCAGGCCCCGCCGGTCTCGCCGCAGCGCACCGGTTGAACGGGACGAACCGCACGGTCGCGTTGATCGACTCTGGCAAGCCGGTCCGTGAACGGGACCGGCACGCCGCAGGTGACATGACCCGTGGTCACGGAGGGGCTGGGTTGTTCTCGGACGGCAAGTTCTCGTTCTTCCCGTCGGCGAGCGAGCTGTGGACACTGCCTCGTTCCGTCGACGTCCGGGCCGCGCATGCCTGGACGTGCGGACAACTCCGCTCGTACGGCTTAGACACGCCGCCCTTTCCGGACGATCCGACGGCCTACACGATCGGCACCGGTGAATGGGTGCTGAAGGAGTACCCGTCGGACTACCTTTCGCTGGAGTCCAGGCTGCGGTTGACCGCTGACATGGTGGCCGCTACGGACGCCGAGGTGATCAACGAGACAGAGGTAGTGGGCGCCGAGTACGACGCCGTCGCCGATACCTTCCGGCTGTCGACCCGAGATTCCAAAGGCCAGTTGGCGGAACTGAGCTGCCACAGGCTCATCCTGGCCAGCGGCCGGTTCGGCCCGCTAAGCCTGTTTGGCCTGACCGGGGAGCGGTCCTTCCGGCGGCTGGAAGTCGGCTTCCGCATCGAGCAGTCGGCGGACGAGGCTTTCTTCAAAGAGATGAGACAGCTGGACCCCAAGCTGCGCTTACGTGAGCAGGACAACAGCGTTGAGTGGCGTACGTTCTGCGCCTGCCGTGACGGTGAGGCGGCGCTCACCGAGACCCAGGGACTGTGGACGGTGTCAGGACGCTCGGACTGCCCGCCCACTGGACGCTCCAACATCGGCTTCAATACGCGGATCCTTGACGAGTCGGTGGCGCGGAGGGCGTTAAAACCGATGCTCGATGCGATGGCCACGGAGGAGTCGTATTTCGTGATGCCGTTGGATGCTCTCATCCACGGCGACGCCGAGACCGTCGCACGCTTCGATGGCGTCTATGGGTCGGAGTTACGGGAGTTCATGGTGAAGGGCCTGCGTCGGCTGGCGGCCGCCTACCCGGTGATCGTTGACAACGGCACACGGCTGATCGGGCCCACCCTGGAAGGCGTCGGGTGGTACCCGGCAGTGGATGGCGGCCTGAGGCTGCTGGATGCCCCGGTGTGGGTGGCTGGTGACGCGTGCGGGCTCTTCCGCGGGATAGTAGCTGCGATGATCAGTGGCCACTACGCTGCGGATTCGGCGCTGCGAGAATGGGAAGTCCGTCGATGAGCCGCAGCTCCGCCCCAGCCGCCACGCTCGGCGCTCCCGGCCCGCTCCCTCCGGTCGTCGGCGTGGGCGCCATCCTCTTGCGGCGTGACGGCCGCTTCCTGATCGGCCGCCGGATCAAGCCCGGTGAGCCGGAGTCGTGGTGTCTGCCCGGCGGCCACGTCGAGGCGGGCGAGACGTTCGAACAGGCAGCCGTACGGGAGATCGCCGAGGAAAGCGGCCTGGAACGGGTGAGCCGGGCCACGGTCTTCGCCGCGGTCCTGCGCACCGGCGCGGACCGCACCCACCTGACGGCGGGGGTGGTGGCCCTGGCGGACCCGGAAGAGTCACCGGGCACACCGGAACCCGAGGTTTTCGACCGATGGGTGTGGGCTGACCCGGCGTCACCGCCCCGGCCCTTGTTCCCCGCGAGCGCGGCCCTGCTCACCGCGTGGCAGGGAGGTCAGCCGGGCGAGGGATGGACGGCCTACCGGGCAGGTTCGGCCCGCACTGCGGCGGAGGAGGGACGGTGAGCCGTCTGCACGTCTTCGACATGGACGGAACACTGCTGCGCGGTACCACCGCCAGCCTGGAGATCGCCCGCCGACTGGACCGGCTGCCCGAACTGCTCGGGCTGGAGGAGGCGTTCGCCGCAGGGGCGCTCGACACGCGTGGTTTCGCCGCGCAGGTGTGCCGGCTCTGGCGCGGACTGACGTCCACCGTCGTGGC